>CAYQTU010000010.1:0-32100 GCA_964420575.1 uncultured bacterium | reverse complement strand
TCATCCCGGACCCCATGAATAATAAAAAGAGGGGCTTGAAGATTATGGATTAAAGATTCGTTGGAAAGTTTAAAACGATTCAACGCAATATTAATGATGAAGCCGGGAATAAAAAAATAATGTTTTGCGGCTAACTTTCTGAATGAAGTAAAAGGCGCTTCTAAAACGACCGCCCCCGGCTGGCACATTGCCCCGAGCTGTAACGCGGGATAACTTCCAAGGGATTCTCCATAAAAAACGATCTTGGAAAGAGGGTAGGTTTTAATATTCACAAGCCAATTCAGAGCGGCTCTGGCATCCGCAATAAGATCTTCTTGTTTCAGGATCTTTCCGGAACTTTTCCCATACCCCCGATAATCGATCAAAAGGACGGAAAATCCCCTCTCGATCCACCCGCGCGCTTTAAAAAGCCGGTAAGAGATATTCCCCGCATTCCCGTGAAAATGAAGGATAACTCCTTTTTCTTCCTTCGCCTTTAAAAACCAGCCGTGGAGCTGAACATCGTCCTGGGTATTAACATTTACTTCTTCCCAGGAAAATCCGTAATTTTGCGGTGTTCCTAAAAATATTTTCTCCGGAAAAAAAATCATTGAGGGGATCATGGCCATGAATCCAAAATAACATAGGACGCCTATAGATACAAATACTAAAAAACCCTTTCCCCTCTTGATGGTGTTTCCAAAAGTCGATATCATGACGGCATGATTTTACCGGCGCATCATAAAAAAAGCATCCTTCAAAAAAAGTTGCTTCATTGGTACTCCCAAAACAAAAGAGATCTCCCTTGGCGTAAAACCAGCGACCCCTACAAGATTTGGGTTTCCGAGATCATGCTTCAGCAAACCCAGGTTAAAACAGTAATCCCTTATTATCAAAAATGGATCGCGGTCTTCCCAACATTAACCAGCCTGGCAAGCGCTCCTTTATCTAAGGTTCTAAAGTTTTGGGCAGGATTAGGCTATTACCGGCGAGCCCGCATGCTGCACCAAGGAGCACAAAAGGTGGTGAAAGAATTTAAAGGAAAGGTCCCGCACTCTTTAGAAGCATTAAGAAAAATCCCGGGAGTTGGCCCTTATACCGCGGGGGCAATTGCGAGCATCGCTTACGGCCAAAAAGTTCCGGTCCTTGACGGGAACATTATTCGGATCTTTACCCGGATTTTTGCCATCAACCAAAGTATTGATAACCCTAAAACCATTCAAAAACTTTGGGCGCTTTCCGCTTCTTTGCTCCCTAAAGAACGTATTGGGGATTTCAACCAGGCTTTAATGGAATTAGGCGCTACGGTCTGTTTCCCCAAAAATCCTCAGTGCTTAAACTGCCCCATTGTTTCCGTTTGCGCAGCACATCAAAAACTTAGAGAGCTTGATTATCCTGTCCGCCTTAAAAAGAAGGGACCTGAGAAAATCCAAAATTTCACTTGCGTTTT
This sequence comes from uncultured bacterium, assembly GCA_964420575.1. Classification (GTDB taxonomy): domain Bacteria; phylum Omnitrophota; class Omnitrophia; order Omnitrophales; family Aquincolibacteriaceae; genus CAYQTU01. The sequence goes on along the minus strand of CAYQTU010000010.1, from coordinate 30,671 downwards.
TTGGGATAAAAAAAACCGCGTATTAATCCAGAGACAGCTCGAGCAAGAGCAGTGGGGGGGATTATGGGTCTTTCCTTTTTGGAGGACTGAAAAAGAAATGCGAGAAAGCTTCGGGGGTTCATTCCAAAAGCTTAAATTGCTGTCCGTGATCTCGCATGCCTTTACAAAATACAAGATCCGTCTTTATGTTTATACATCCCAAAAGCCTATAAAAAATATCCCGAGGGATTCTCGGAATACCCGCCGATGGCTTGCGGTTGAAAATTTGGCGCGGTTAGCTTTCCCTTCGCCACATCAAAAAATAGCCGCTTTTCTTCGGGAAAAAGTTTTGTCGGAAAAAACCTGAAAAGAGCCTCGGTTTACCTAGATTTCAAAAAAGCATTCTAAGCGACGGTTTTCTCGGCTTAAACCTATAAGTCACCCGTTCTCGGCCCATTTCACGAGAGGTTTAGTTACTGGTTCATCCGGTCAGTAAGCCAGCTATCAAGAACGTCTTTTTTGAAGCGCCATTGTCCCCCGATCTTTGTTGCGGGAATCTGCTGTTTTTTCAACAGACGGTAAATGGTCACCAGGTGAAAGCCTAAGTACTTGGCGGCTTCTTTAGGCGTCATGATCTGAGTCCGCTCACGCCGAGGATATTGAAAATCTTGCCCTTGCGCTTGCTGATTTGGCTGTTCCATTTTATTCTCCTTGATTAATATTGCTATTTTTATGTTCTATATAGCTATATACTACAACATAAAATACTCTATATATTATAAATTGTCAAGATTTGATAGTTTTTACAATTTTCTAATAAACCCGTAACTTATTGCTATGGTTAAACTTACAAAAATTCCTTTCCTCGAATAAAAATAATATTGATTGTTATTTTTATTCATTGTAATATCTATGCCTATCTTCCTTTAAAATTTTTTGGTCTAAACTCTTTAAAGATTTCTAGCAAGCTACAACAGATGGAGGTTGTTCATGAAAAAGGCTAAGGCATTACTGGCTCTGGTGATCATCTCTTTGTTCTTGATCCCCCAGGGCATTGCAGCAGATGTTTGGGAATTGGCAAAATCCGAAAATTATAAAGAAAAAACCGGCGGGATGCTCGGCCGTGGTTTTTTGAATGTAGCAACAAGTCCGGTTGATCTTGTTGTTCAAGTTGTTGATCAGACTAAAAAAGGTCCCCCGCTTCTCGGAACGCTCACGGGGCTGGGCGGCGGTATTGGATGCACTGCATTGCGTGCAAGCTCAGGCATCGTTGACGTTGCCCTTTTTTGGGTCCCTGGATTTAACGGTTTCCCCGTAGGGAAGTCTTATTCCAATTGTTTGGAAACAGAACAAGAATCTGTAAAAGTGGAGCAGGTTGTTGTTCAGCCGGTTTCTGTTGTTTCTCAGCCTTTAGTCACTCAAAGCGAACCCATGACCACGGTTTCTGAACCGGTTGAAGAAAAGCCGGTCCGGAAAATCAAGCGTGATCCGTATCGGTACGTGAAAAAATAATCCGCAAGGAATCACAAAAAAAGCGCAGGGAGTTTTCTCCTTGCGCTTTTTTTATGACCTTAACTAATTAAAGGGCCAATTCTTGAAGGTTAAAAATCGGGGAATAGTTGTAGTCCGCCAACGTTTCAGCGGCTCCTTCATTGCGGTCAACAAGACAGATCACTTTAACCACCTTTGCTTTGAGTTTTTCGATCTCGCGGATCGCTTTTAAAACAGATCCTCCGGTGGTAATAACATCTTCTACCATCACAACCTTATCGCCTTCCTGGATCGCAGGCCCTTCGATCATCTTTTGCATGCCGTGATCTTTAGCTTCTTTCCGGACAATAAAAGCCTTCAAGGGCTTCCCGCTTTGAGAGCTCAAAAGAGAAACTGCAGCCGCGATCGGATCTGCCCCGAGAGTAGGCCCTCCCACGGCATCCGCCCCCGAGCTTTGGATCATGTGCAACATGATCTTCCCTGTAAGGAAAAGGCCTTGCGCATCAAGAGTGACCTGTTTCCCATCAATATAATAGTTTGAGGTCTTTCCTGAAGCGAGTTTCCGTTCTCCGCGAATGACCGCTTTTTCATTGATCAATTTTAAAAGTTCGTTTTTCAGCATTTGTTCATCCATAATAAGCTCCTTTGAGAAGTTATTCTACCTTCTGGGCTGAAGAACTCAAACTTTTTCGCGAATTTTTCTCGAAAGCCCTTTGATCATTTGTGATTCCACTTCCAAGAGACCGCTTCTTTTGATAAGGCCTTGAAAGGTATGGAGGATGCGGGGTAAAAGATTAGCCCCTCCTTTTCGATAACCTAAAGAGCGAAGAGCTTTTTCAAAGTGACAAAGCGTGTTCCGGACCTCTTGCTTGTTTAAGAGCTTCTCTTCTTCCGACTTTTTAATATCTCTCGAATGAGAAACCGGCGAGAACAGTGCAAAAAGCGTCACCATGACCGCTTGAGCCAAGTTCAAAGAAGGGTAAGCCGGGCTCGAAGGGATCGTCACCAGTTTATCGCAGAGGGCAATGTCTTTATTGGCAAGCCCTTTCGATTCACAACCGAAAATAATCCCCGTTTTTATGGTAGAAGACATTTTCCGGATCCGCTTGAGAGCCTCGGGGAACGGAAGAAAAAAGCCTCTCCCGCGACTATTCCGCCGCGTCGTCCCGATCACCCAATGCAGATCATGGGTAGCTTCTTTTAAAGAAGAGAAAACCTGTGCTTTTTTCAAAACGTCTTGGGCCGACATGGCCATTTTTTTACCTTTAGTCCGCCAAGACTTTGGGGGATGAATCAGCCTCAGTTCAAAGAACCCCGTATTTTTGATCGCACGTGCAACGGCCCCGATATTATCAACGTTTTCCGGAGAAACTAAAATAACGGTTATGTTTTCGGGGTCCATAGACAAGTTTTGCCTCCATGCCGGAAGCAGCAGTCGGTCTTTTTATTCTTTGAGCCAGAGATAGTCAGGAAGGTCAAATTGCCGTGTCATAGGCTGCATATTATCTTCCCCGCCAGCATATAAAGGGAACATAAAAATATCTAAAACGGAGGAAGTTGCACGCGTGATAACGTTCTTAAGGGCTCTGGGAAACCCCGTAACCGGCCACGCTTTGGAATGCACTTTGGTTTCGAGGATGTAAGTTTTAGGGATCTCTCCTAAAAAGGTGAGAAGATTAAGAAGCCCCCGCGTTTCTAGGGTGATCGCTTTATCTTTAAAGCTCAGATCGTCATTCCCAGAAGCGGCGACAAAAGGCGCTCCCGAAATAAGCAAGATACAAATACAGAATAACGCGAAGCTTTTTTTCATCGGATCTCTCCTTATGATTTTATACCCATTAAAGACTATGAAATTTTTTGAAAAACAGCAAGAAAAAACCCATCGGTCCCGCTTTCAGGAGGCCATAGCTTAAAGAAACGCTCGCCCGCATCCCCGCAGGCAACGCTTTGAAGCCCCGGATGCCGACACAAGAATTCTTCAACGACCTTTTCATTCTCAACCGGCTCTATCGAGCAAGTTGCGTAGTATAGTTTGCCGTTTTTTTTAAGATATGGCAAAGCTTTTTCGAGGATCTCAAGCTGTTCCTTCTGCAGTTTTTCAAACCAAGATTCATTCAATTTCCATTTCGCATCCGGATTACGCCCGAGCGTTCCGGTCCCGGAGCAAGGCGCATCCACCAGGATCTTATCAAAACCCTTTTTCGCCGCTTGTAACTCCTGAATACGCTGAAGATCGGCCGGGAAAATATTAAAAATGCCGGCCCTTTTTGCTCGCTTTTTAAGGTCATCGAGTTTATACGAACGGATGTCGGTCGCGATAATACGCCCTTTATTTTCCATTATAGCGGCTAAAAGAAGGCTTTTCCCTCCGCCGCCGGCACAAACATCCCAAAGAGTCTCTCCCGGTTTTGCTTCCATTTTTTCGCAGATCAACTGGCTTCCCTCGTCCTGGACTTCAAACCATCCGTCTCGAAAAGCGGGGGTGTCAAAAACATTTCTGCGCTCTTGAAGAATAAGCCCGAAATGCGAACGTGTTGTGACATTGGCTTCGACCCCAAAACGGCGGAACATATCGACAAGTTTTTTACGGCTAATCTTCAGCGTGTTAGCCCGAAGCACAAGGAGAGGCCGCTGCTGAAAAAAGCCGAGAAGCTGCTCCGTCTCATGGATCCCAAAAGTTTTGGTCCATCGCTGGATCAGCCACATCGGAAAAGAATAAAGCCATGCCATCATTTCTTCTTTAGACCTTGTGCCTGAGCTTTCGGGCAGCAAATGACCCTGAAGAGCTCTGTAGGTTCTCTCGCTTTGCCCGGAAATCCCGAAAAATTCATCTTGAGTGACAAGGTTCTCTTTGGCCGCGGCAAAAAGACACATGTTTTCATTTTTTTCGTCACGGCTTATAACAGGACGGGGTTTAGTTTTTTCAATCCACATCTCTAAAAAGCTTTTGTTCCGGAAAAGAGAGTAGATCGTTTCTGAAATAAATCTCCGGTCCCGAGAGCCAATCTTTTTTCGGTGCTGAAAAAAATAGCGACTGAGGAGCCGGTCGGCGGGCAAGAGGTCGTGTTCCGCAGAGGTCCAGAGCTCTGCCGTTATTTTTAATTGAGAGAGAAGCTCTTTTCTTAAAGGTTTGTCCATCATCTTCCTATAAAACAAAAGGCTTGATCTTATTAAAAAGACCAAGCCTTTTTAAAAAAACCTAAGCCTTTTGTTAAAAATGAATCTTATTCTCCGGCTTTTAAGACCTTTTCTCGGATGCTCATTTCGCGATCAAAACGTCGCTGCCGGGAAAGATCCAAAGACCTTTGAGCCTCAGAAAGCTGCTGCTGGATATAAGGGTCTGTTTTGTTCTGCTGCGCGCCACGATAAGCATCCAAAGCGCTCCAAGCATGGTTCGCGATTAACGGACCAAGACCCGCCCAAACAACTCCGCCTCCCACCAGCGTCCCCAATAAAGCCACGGTAGTGATTGAGGCCACTTCAATCCCCGCCATAATCTTGGTTTTTGTAGCGCTGATCTCGCCGTTCATAGCTTGTCCGGTCGTAGGCAGCAGAAGCGAAGCTCCGAACTCTTTGGCCCCTTCTGCAAAAGCAGGCGTCATAAAAGCAAATATCATTAAAAATACCATAAAACACGAAAGAGCTTTTTGGGTCATAAATTTTCTCCTTGTTTGATCTTTTATTACCATTTCTTTAGAACGGCTTTTCAAAGAAAAACTTAAGCTCTAGAAAACCTTCCCGGAAACCCTGAATACTTAAATTCTAAAAAATTTCCGGTTTTAAGTCAAAAACGTTTTTAATCTTTTAAGTTAGAAAAAGAATCGTCGCTCCAGTTTGAAAGCGTTTCGGCCAGAAGCTTCACCCCAAAGCCCGTTGCCCCCTTAGGACCATCGAATCTGTTTTTTCCGGTATAGGCCACTCCGGCAATGTCCAAATGTGCCCATGAAGTTTTAGCCGGAACGAACTCTTTCAGGAACATGGCTGCCGTAATAGTGCCCGCATAACCATCCCCTACGTTCTGAAGGTCAGAGTGATTCCCTTTAATGCATTCGCCGTATTCATCCCAAAGCGGAAGCTGCCAACATCTTTCTCCGACTTTCTCGCCGGCATCAATGACCGCATCGATCAGCTTTTGGTCGTTCCCGAGAATGCCGCAAGCTTTATCGCCAAAAGTCATATGACAAAGCCCGGTAAGCGTCGCCGCATCAATAATCGCTTCGGGTTCGTATTTGGCGGCATAAGAAAGCGCATCCGCCAGAATTAGACGCCCTTCGGCATCCGTGTTCACAACCTCAACGGTTTTCCCGTTATACATTTTAATAATATCTCCGGGACGCTGAGGGTCGTTCGCCACGTTATTCTCTACGGTGGGGACAAGACCTACGACATGCAAGGGAAGCTTAAGGTCTTTGACAAGACCCAACGCAGCAATGACCGCAATAGCTCCGGATTTATCGTATTTCATTTCTTCCATATTCTTGGAAGGTTTGATCGAAATGCCACCGGTATCAAAAGTAACCCCTTTCCCCACAAGGCAGACCGTCCCCTTCTGCTTATGTTCCGTCCCATGCTCTAAAACAATAAGCGCCGGGGGGGTCACCGCACCGCGGTTCACGGCCAAGATCCCGTTCATGCCCATTTTTTTAAGTTCCGCGAGTCCGAAGATCTGACATTTTAACTGTTTTTCTTTCGCAAGCTTTTTGGCTTCTTCGGCAAGCCGCGGAGCATTCATAATATTCCCGGGCTCATTATTCAGGTTACGGGCAAAAACCACAGCCCTTCCGATCTTTTCAGCGCGAGCCAGTTCAGAGCGCAGGGAAAGGATGCTTTTGTCTTCCGAAACAAGCTCGAGGGATTCCGGAGCTTTTGAAGAGGTTTCTTTCTTGAGCGTCTTATAAGATGTGAAACAGTAAGCGCTTAGCAGAGAGACTTCTGCAAAGATTTTGTCAGCCTCTTCAAGTCCAACGCTTTCAGTTAAAAAAGAATCTAAAAAGACTCTTACTTTCGCGGCTTTTCTTGTGCGGGCAGATTGGACCACGGCCCCTACTGCTTTTCTTAATGACGTCTCCTTAAAATCCGATTTTTCTCCGAGCCCCAAAAGCAGAATCTCATGGGCCTGGCGATAAGCGGCCTGATAAGAACTAAAAATCTCTCCGTTTTTTCCTTCGAATCGTTTTTTTAAAACAACTGCTTGAGCTGTTTTATAAAAAACCGGCTCGATCTTTTTTAAAGAATTAAAGCCTTTTTCACCCTTAAAACAACCGACGACAAAAAGGTCCGCTTTCGCTGCGGAACGGGTTAACGTGGCTGATGAAATCTTCATGTCCCCTCCTTAAAATATCTTTTATTAAAATCATTCCCCTACTTTGAAAAAATCATTCTTGCGGCGATAAAAAGCAAAAAGAACCCGAAAGCTCTTTTGAGAACAAGTTCCGGCAAGTTCTGAACTAAGTGAGCGCCGATCCATCCTCCCGCTAAAAAACCGATGCAGATCAAAACGGCCATATTCAACTTCACGTTCCCGCTTTGGTAATAGCGGAGCGCTGCCAGCAAGCCGATCGGTGGGACCATGACCGCCAAGGTCGTCCCTTGAGCTTGGTGCTGCGTGAGGCCGAAAAAAAATACCATGGCGGGGATTAAAATCGTGGCCCCTCCGATCCCAAACGCCCCTCCGAATATTCCGGCGACCAATCCTAAAAAGGTATATCCTAGTTGCAGCATGCTGCCCCTCCCCAAACTCAGTGCCCGGCTTTATTCAATGCAATGTTCACAAGCCGGTCGACATATTTTATTTTTTCATGTTCCCGGGGGACATGAAAATAGTGGATTTTTTTGAATTTTTTTTCCTTTTCTTTGACCCCTAAAAAAAGAGGTTTAAGGTTCTCGGCCTTGAGCTGATAAACTCCGGAAAGCTGCCTCGCAACAAGTTCGCTGTCTAAAAAATAATCGATCTCTTCGAGGCCAAGCTCTGAGGCTAGCGTCAATGCCCTAAGGACTGCCGTATATTCGGCGACATTATTAGTGGCCTTCCCGATCACTTCACTGTGGTCGCCCAGTTTGTGATCCTGTTCATCGCAAATAAGAACTCCTACGGCGGCCGGCCCCGGATTGCCTCGCGCCCCCCCGTCGGAATAGATCTTGGCTTTTTTTGAAGGTTTCATTGGCCAGAATTTTCGGTAGAACGCTTTTGATTCAATTGCCCTTTGTGAAAGGCCTCTAACGATTCTATTTCTTTTTGAAGGCTTCGGATGCGATTTTTAAGCTCTCGGACGGGGTCGGGAAGATCGCCGTGGTCTAGATCGATATCCGAAACGTGTTTCCCGTCAATGCGTACGATCTCGGCCGGAACACCGACAACTGTGCAGTGATCCGGTACGGAATGAATGACCACCGATCCGCCGCCGATCTTGACATGGTTTCCGATCTGGATATTTCCCAGGACTTTCGCGCCAACGCCCACAACAACATTGTTCCCGAGTGTGGGGTGCCTTTTTCCCCGTTCTTTTCCCGTTCCGCCAAGGGTCACTCCTTGATAGATCGTAACGTTCTCTCCGATCTCCGTCGTTTCCCCAATCACAACCCCCATGCCGTGATCGATAAAAAATCCCGGACCGATCTTGGCGCCAGGATGGATCTCAACTCCAGTGAAGAACCTTGCAAGCTGAGAGATCAACCTTGGGAAAAAAGGAATGTGGAGCCAATAAAGGATATGGGCGAACCGGTAAAAGAGCACGGCGTGAAACCCGGAATAAAGCAAGAGGACCTCTAAGATCCCAAGAGGCGTACGTGCCGCCGGATCCCGTTCAAAGCAGGCTTTAAGGTCCCGATAAACCGCATAAAAAGGATTTTTCATAAGCTGGGGGTCATTATTTCACAATTAATCTTTTTGTCAATTTCAGCCTGTTGGAAGAAGGCTATTCTTTGTGCTCAAAAATTTCAACGTAGGTATCCCAAGGCCAGAGATGCACTTTAAGGAATTTCTCCCCCAAACCTATTTTGGGAAGGTCTAGCGTAAGATTTAACTCTTCACGGCTGTGGTTCATCACAACCACTCCGTAACGCCCTTGATAAATCCTGGCAAAAGCAAAGACATAAGAAAGATCCTGGTTTTTGACCAACGGAATCTGTTTCAATTCCCCTCTGCGGAAAACGGGATCCTTGGTCTTATTAAAAAGTTTGTGATAAAAAGCTAAAAGCTCGGCATTATCAGGTTCTTTGTTCCCTCCGATCCACACGGCGCTCGGGGCCTGTTGTGTATACCCTTCCATTTGCCCCATATAAATAAGAGGGACTCCAGGAATGGTGGCAATGGCTGTCGTCAACAGCTTTGACCATTGAATAACTTCATCGTCCACGGCAGGTTTCTGAAGCCTTCTCCTGAGAAATTCCAAAAGCCGGGTGGTCTCGTCGTGGTTTTCTAAAAAATAGAGGGAATGAAAAAAATGCTGCGGATCAATCTTTTGATAGGGCCGTTTCCTTAAAATGTAATTCTTAAACCCGGGCCAAGCGTCCCTGTCCCCAAAAACAAGCATGTTATAAAGGTATTTGGAATAGGTCAGGTCGATCCCTAAAACCTGCCACTCTTGGTAGTCTTCATAATAAAAATCATAAAGTTCGCCAATCGCTTTAAAATCAGGATATTGTTTTTTAACGTTCGTTAAAATAACCTCAAAAAGCTGCCCGCTTTGTTTGGGCTTCCGCCCAAAAAGTTTTTCGGACATCGCGTCCCATTTTTTTTCTACTTCTTCGCGGGAAAGCTCCGGATACCATGCGATACGGAACGCATCGGGGTGGATCGTTGAGACTAGATCGATCCTTACGCCTCCGCCTTCGGTTAAATCTGCAATCCGTTGAAGAGAGGCTGATAAATACTTCCAAGCTTCTTCTTTAAAATAGTTGAATTGGGCATTATCCGTATAGGTGGTATAGCCAAATCTTGCATAGGCAAACCACGCCTTACGTCCATCAGGAAGGGTGTGTTCAAAATAAAGATGTGCCTGCTCTGGTGGCGGAGGTTCGGTTTTATAAATAAAACAGTCCGGGCATTGGTCCAGCAAAGGACTATCCATGGCGTGATGGTTGGGGATAAGATCGAGAAAGATGCGCAGCCCGTGATTTTTCGCTCTTTTAACAAACTGCTTCAAAGCGGCCTCTCCTCCCAATCCTTCGTTGACGAGATATCCCGGGATAGCATAAGCGCTTGCCACTCGACCAGGATGCTGAGGATCTTCAAATCCTTTGCTGACTTCTAAGGCTTTTGGGGTTTCCGCCCAAACTCCCATCATCCACAACGCATTAAATCCAAAATCTTTAATTCTTTGAATTTGAGCATCAGTAAGGTCATCGAAGCTTTTCAGGCCTTGTTCTTTAAAATAAGCTCTTGTATTGATCTCGAAGATCTGCAGATCGCTGGCTTCTTGAAGGGATGGCGCTTGGGCCGGAGCTTTGGGCTCCGCCATGACCCAGGAAATATTTAAAACAATAATGCCCACCCCGAGCAAAGCGGCTATCACATAAGCGTTTTTACCTTTTAAGTAACGCCATAGAAAGGTTTTCATAGGTGTCTTATTTGTCGTCCATTTGCATTTTTTTTGAAGTTTTCAGGGATCTTTTCTTTTGGGCTCGGAAATATAGATCCCCCAAGGAGGCAGGTTTAATTTTAAAGGCTCTTTGCCTAAACCAGCCTTGGGGAGGTCAAGGGTAAAGCTGGCAGAGCGGTTAAAATGGTTCAAAGCGACCACAGAAAACCGGTTTTGGTAAACCCGCGCAAAAACAAGAGCCCATCGTTTGGGAGTTCCCTCAACGCTAAAGGGGATTCCCCGGACCATCCCTCTGCGAAAAACAGGGTCTTGGGTTTTGTTGAGAAGTTCTTTATAAAAAGATATAAGTTCGGGGACATCCTTTTCTTTCCGGGCGGCAGTCCAAAGCGGCGTAGGCCCCGCGGCTAAATGTCCTTCGATTTGTCCTATATAGAACATAGGCACTCCGGGAATAGTCGTAATACAAGCCGCCAAAAGCTTAGAGGCGTCGAGAATTCTCGGGTCGATCTCATTTTTCTTAAATTCTCTTTTGACCCGTTGGATGATCCTTTTATTCTCGTCGTGGTTTTCAAGAAAATAAACCGATTTAAAGCAATAATCGCGAGTGGTCGTCTCATGAAAGCCTTTCCCAAACACATAATCCTTAAAATCCATCCAGTCCAGATCCCTCCGGAACCCCCACACGAGCCTGTCAAAAATCAATTTATTATAAGTAAGGTCGAATCCGACATCTTGCCATAACTGATGCTGTTCCCGATAAGTTTCCCCGAAAAATTTTATGTCCGGATGATCTTTTTTGATCAAAGCAAGGACCGGCTCCAAAACAAACCCGCTATGCTTGGGGCGTTGACCAAAAACCTGAAGACAGAGCTGATCGATCTTTTGATCAAATGCCTTCATAGAAAGATGGGGGTACCATCGCGCCCGATATTCCTGAGGAAACAAAGAAACCAGATCATCGATCCGGAGACCTCCCCCTCCGGAAAGTCCGGCCACATTACGGGCGGAATCCAGAAGATGTTGCAATGCCCCCGGATCGAATAAATTAAATTGCGCTAGATCCGTAAGGGGGACCCCTTTATAGATCCCATTGGCATATGCAACCCATATTTTTGTCCCGTCAGGAAGTTGATGTTCAAAGTAACTCTTCGCATCAGACCTCTTGGGAGCTTGCTTAAGGTGAATAAACCATTCCGGGTGCTGATCGATCAGGGGGCTATCGATCGCGCGATGGTTCGGAATGAAATCGAGCATGATCCGCAACCCGCGGGCCTTTGCCCGCTTTACAAATTCTCTTAACGATCTTTCATCGCCAAGGTTTTTATTTAAAACGTAATCGGGGATAGCGTATTTGCTTCCGAAAACCTCGCCGTCCGGCAGGTCTTTGCGTCTTTGGTGAATGATCCTGGAAAATTCGCTCTCTTCCCACACCCCCATTATCCAAAGCGTATTAAATCCGCGGCCAACGATCTCTTGAATTTCTTTGTCCGTAAAATCATCAAAAGAGCGGTACCCTTTTTGTTTAAAAAAAACAGGGGTGTGGATTTCAAGGATCTGCAGATCGCTTGGCCAACTTTCGCTTTCAGGAAAGGCGCTCAACGGTATCCGCGAGGGAAAGGCTTCCGCTAAAACATTCGGAAAGCTAATGATGAAGCTTTGGAATATCAAAAAAAGCAGGCCGGACAGAAGAAGAGGTTTAATAAGTTTAAAGATACGTTTCATGGATTCGTCAGACATTAAAACGGAAAAGCATGACATCCCCGTCTTGGACTTCGTAATCTTTTCCTTCGATGCGGAGCAATCCTTTTTCTTTAACCGCGGGCGAGGATCCATACTTCAAAAGATCCTCATACCGCATCACTTCCGCTCGGATAAATCCTCTTTCAAAGTCAGAGTGAATAACGCCCGCGGCTTGCGGCGCCTTTGCGCCTTTACGGACGGTCCAAGCCCGCACTTCTTTTTCTCCGGCTGTAAAATAAGTAATGAGGTCCAACGCCTTATACCCGGAACGGATCAAAGCATTTAGGCCTGGCTCTTGCAAACCTAATTCTTTTAAAAAAACTTTTTGATCTTCTTCGGACAGATCAATAAGCTCTGATTCAACTTTCCCGGAGATCACCACCACTTGGGCTTTCTCTTGAGCGGCATATTGTTTTAAAGCTTCCACCCATTTCCCGCCCGACGGCAAATCTTTTTCGGCCACGTTGGCACAATAAAGCGCTGTTTTTAGCGTTAGAAAAGCCATGTCTTTAACGGCTCTTTTCTCTTCCTCTGTCAGCCCGATCCTCCGTAGCGGCGTTCCTGTTTCCAAGGCCTTCTTTACTTTTTCATAAACAGGCATTTTTTCTTTGGCCTCTTTATCCCCGGTACGAGCAAGTTTTTCCGTTTTCTCATAACGTCCGCTGATCGTATCCATGTCTTTAAGACAAAGCTCGGTGTCGATCACCTCCATATCTCGCAAAGGATCAATACCTCCGGAAACGTGCACAATGTTCGGGTCCTCAAAACACCGGACCACATGAAGCACAGCTTCAACTTCTTTAATATGGCCCAAGAATTGGTTCCCAAGGCCTTCCCCCTTTGAAGCTCCGGCTACTAATCCGGCAATATCGTAAAATTCTACTGTGGTAGGAGTTGTTTTTTGAGGGTGATAAAGGTCACTTAATTTCCAAAGCCGTTCATCCGGGACGGGCACCATGCCGACATTAGGTTCAATGGTGCAAAAAGGATAGTTCGACGCCGCAGCATGCGCCTTGGCGATGGCGTTAAAGATCGTTGATTTGCCTACGTTCGGCAGGCCGACAATTCCGCATCTGAATCCCATAGTAAATACGCAATATAGCAAAAAACCTAGGGTTGCGCTAGGAACTCCGCGAGAGGCTCCGTTGAAAGATCATAAAATACCTCTTGACTATTTTACATATTTTGTATATATTTTATGCATATTAATCATATTTGTGGGAGGCTCCGTGAACTCTTTTTTTGTCGGGATCAGATCAAAACGAAAGGTTTTAGCTTTCACTGCTTCGTTATTTTTATTGATCGTCACGTTCTCGGCGCTTGCTCTCGGGGGCTGGGAAAAACCTCAGCAGCCTTCTCCAGGAGGCAGCGGGCTTGTTTGTTTGCTTCCTCATCCTTTCAAAAACTCGAGTTTCTTAGTCGCCTCAGAACATCAGGTCTTTGAAGGGGCAGGCGGAAAACGCTGGGAACCACTTTGGCCCTCAACGGATCCGCAGTCGCGCATTACCCGCCTTTTTAGTTTTCCCGGTCTTCCGGATTTTATTTTTGTTTTAACCGATAACGCGCTTTTCCTGGGAGATCTAAAAAACCGAAATTGGAACATGCTTTATAAAAATACCGGGGAAAACCTTACCTCTTTTGCGGTGGACCCTCAAGATCCAAATCATTGGCTCCTGGGTTCGCAAAAAGGGGTTTTAGAAACGGACAGTGCCGGCAAAACCTGGCTTCCTTCCAAGCTTTTCCCGCAACACCGGCCGGTCGCCGCTCTTTTATTTGTTCCCCAGGGAGTTTTTCTTGCAGACGATCACACGCTTTATTTTTGCTCTCCCCAAGGAGCTGTGCGGCCCATATTCCAGCTCCCTGAGGAATCCCTCGACGCTGCGCTCTCTCAGGACGACCCCCATGAAGCTTCGGGCAGTGATGATCCTTTCGATCAAAATACTCTGCAACTAAAAGATCTGTTCTATGTCTCTGGGGATCCTTCGCGTTTATTTTTGGGAACGCAAAAAGGAGTTTTTAAAAGCGAAGACGGCGGCAAACGTTGGGAGCTGATGCCCACTAGCGGGCTGCAAAGCCTTGCTGTTTCTCGGTTGGCTTATGATGCGAAAGAAGACCGTCTGTTTGCCGCAACCTCTCGAGGGATTTACGGCTATGAAATAAGGTCTTCCCGGTGGGTTGAGCTTTTTGAGGGTTTGGCGGACCATCATGTTCGAGATATCGCCGTGCTCCATGGAGAAAAAATCCTTGCGGTCACCGGTGAGGGTTTTTCTCAGTATCCGCTTCCGCAGTCTCTCCAAAAACCCTCTCAAGAGATCCCCGTCTATGCCCCCGCATCTGAAACTCTGCGTCTTTTTAAAGAGCTTATCGAGCTAGAGCCTACGGCCAGAGAGCTGCACCAACAAGTGATCCGATACGCAAACGTCTCAAACGCCAAAACAAAACAATGGCATGCGGCATCAAAACTTGCCGCGCTTTTACCAAGCTTTTCTTTCGGAAAGAGCTTTTCCAAAGCAAACAGCATCGACCTTGACCGGGGCGGCACCAATGACCCTGATCGTTACATTCTCGGCCCTGACGACATTGATAAAGGTTGGGATATTGACGTCGGGTGGGATGTAGGCGATCTGCTCTACAGCTCCGATCAAACCTCTATCGACTCCAGAGAAAAACTTATGGTGGAAATGCGAAATGATCTGCTCTCGGAAGCAACGCGAACGTATTACGAAAGAAGGCGGCTCCAGATCGACATTCTCTTTTCGCCGGCCCTTTCGGAACAAGAGCATCTTGAAAAGCTCCTGCGTTTAGACGAATTAACTTCTCTTTTAGATGGTTTAACGGACGGCTTTTTCAGCGAGAAATTGAAAAGGATCTATATCTCCCGTCCGGAATTCAATGTTTTGTGGGAGTTCCCTTATTGATCCGAGGCCGACCGTTCCCGGTCAAGCCGTAACTGCCCGCATGCGGCACCGATCTCTCGCCCTGCGGTTTGCCGTACCGTCACCTTCAGCCCTTTTTTTTCAAGAACGGTTTGGAATTTCCGGATCTTTTCCGAGGAGGGCGGCTGATAATCACATCCGCGCACCGGATTATAAGGAATGATATTGATCTTGGCCTTTAACGGTTTGGCGATCTTAGCGACCCCTTCGGCCTCGGCTTTAGAATCATTCACCTGGTCTATAAGCGTATACTCAAAAGTGATCTCCCGTTTAAGGTCCCGATGGATGCGGCCCAAAGTTTTAACGAGCTCGCGTATAGAATAACGTTGATTGATCGGGACAAGCTTGTTCCGCGTCTCTTCTTGGCTGGAGTGAAGGGAGACTGACAAGCGAACGCGTCCGTCCATCCGTTTTACAAATTCCAGGATCTTCGGAGCGATCCCCGAAGTCGATACGGTAATGCGCCGTGCGCTCATTGAAAAACCCCATGGGGCAATAAGGATTTTGATGGCTTTAAGCACCGCATCAAAATTATCCAGAGGCTCCCCCATCCCCATAAAAACCACGTTCGTAATTTTCTTTTGGGTTTTTCTGGCGATCCAAACCACTTGCTCGAGGATCTCTCCGGCTTCCAAATTACGGCAAAACTTACCCTGGCCGCTCGCACAAAAAGAGCATTTGATCTTGCAGCCCAGCTGCGTGGACACGCAAACAGTCTCGCGTCCGCGTTGGGAGATCAAAACGCTTTCAAGTAAGTGCCCGTCTCGGGTCTGAAATAAAAATTTTATGGATTCTCCACGAGCAGCCTCCGGGTCCGGGATGGATTCCAAGGCGGTCAGCAGGTGTTTTTCGGCAAGAAGACTTAAAGTTTCTTTCGGGAGATTAGAAATCTCTTCCCAACGAAGGACGTTTTTTTGATAAAGCCATGTCAGGATCTGCGCTGCCCGGTATTCCGGAAGATGAAGGCCTTGGACGATCCCGCGGAGCTCCGTTTCATTGCATCCGTAAAGAGGGCTTTTACCGTCCCCGATTCGCATGAGCAGAGCGCTAAATCCACTTCTTAAGCTTCATCCAGACAAGTAAAGCAACGGTCGTGCAAAACATCAGCCCGATAGAAAAAATATAGCCATGCTCCCACTGAAGCTCCGGCATATGCCTGAAATTCATACCGTAAAGGCTTGCAATAATCATGGCGGGCATAGCAATAGTAGCTAACACGGTTAAGCGCTTCATCACTTCGTTTAATTTGGTTGAGGCATAAGAAAAATAGACTTGCAGAATGCTGTTCAAAGTATCGTGATAGCTTTCCGCCATAGTATGAATGCGGAAAAGGTGGTCATAAACATCACGGAAGTACATCAGGTTCTTAGGTTTAATGAAGGCGTTCGGGTTGCGCGTTAAAGAATAAAGAGTGTCGCGTTGCGGTGCAATGATCCGGCGAAGCATAAAAATGTCCTGTTTGACCTGGAGAAGTCTTTGCAGATAATTTGAAGACCCGTTTTCAAACATATGCTTTTCCAGTTCGTCAATAACGCTGTCATATTCGTGGATCACGGGAAGATAGCTGTCCACTAAATGATCGAGCAGCGAATGCGCCAAAAGGTCTGTGGTTCCCCCTAGAAGGATTTGGGGTTTTTTAAAAGCCACATCCCGGACCTGAGAAACTCCGGGGATAGGCTCTTTATGGAAAGTCACCACGTAGTTGTTCCCGACAAAAATATTAAGCTCGATTGTCCCAAGCTCTTTAATCCTATCCTTCGGTCGCATGGTTAAGGCGTGCACAACCAAAAAAAGATATTCCTGATAATCATCGACTTTAGGCTGCGAATGATCCGTGATGCAGTCTTCAACCGCCAGCGGATGAAAATTGAAGATCTCCACAAGGGTTTCTTCTTCGAATTCTGTGGCGTTTTCGAAATCCACCCATAGGATCCCGCTTTTTTCGCCGAGCGCAGAAAGCATTTTCGCTCTCGAAAGATTCGTTTCAAGTTCTGCACCTTTTTTATAATAAAAACTCGTCATCATGAGGACAGCCCTCTTCTGAAATCCTGATTTCTATCTTTAGCGGTTATGATACCAAACCTCATCAAAAGCCTCTATAAGATTTTCCTTTTGCCCTAACAGCGATTCCTCTATAATGGCACAAAAAGAGAGGCCGTCATGCCGAAAAAAATCGTTATTATCGATGATGAACCTGAGATCTGTAAGGCCGTTACAGAATACCTGAACGATGTGGGCTATTCCGCTTTTTACGCCCTCAACGGGGAAGACGGCTTAAAGGTCATTGAAAAGGAATTCCCCAGGCTGATCCTCTTGGACATCGGGCTTCCCGGTATGGACGGCATCCAGATCATGAGAGAGATCAATAGCCGTTTCCCTCACGTCGCGGTCATTGTCCTCAGCGGCCATAAAGATAATGAAACGGTCGCGAAAATGATCGAGCTTGGAGCTTGCGAATACATCACAAAGCCGATCAACCTCGAAACGCTCGCAAATCAATTCATTAAAGACATCATCGGCCCGGCGAACGATTGATCTCCGGAAGCTTTCTTTCTTTTCCCGCGTAACCCCTTTTAAGTATTATCCGGAGCTTGTGCGGCCGGAGCTTCGGCAGCAGGCGCTTGGTTGACCTGAGAAGGCATGGGGATCTCTTTAAATCCCTGAGGAACGCTATTCTGGAAATTGCTGACCACTTCCGGGAGTTTAGCGTTCATGTTGGGTTGGAATTGATTGGGTCTTGGGAAATTTTTCTGCATTTCCGCTAATTTTTCCAAACGGTTCTTTAAATCCCCCCGGTCCCCTTGCGCCGCAATGTTCATGGGGAACTTTGCCTTCCGACTCAAACCGACGAGCATTAAGGTGGTATTAATATAAAGGTTTAAAACCAGCAACGTGGCTAAGATCAGGATAAAATTGATCTGATTTTTTGTCATGGGACATCCTCCTCGCGGTTTGACTTTTTACTCGCAACAAAATCGCGTATTTTTTGTTGGTCTTTTTTCTGCAGTTTTATAAATTCAACGCCGGAACGGAATTGTTCTTCGGCAAGGAATCCAGTATGCCTTACTTTTCCCAAAATGTCGATGACCGCGTTCTGCTCGGCGCTAGGCAATGAAAAACTCATCTGAACCTCAGTGTCAAGCGGGATCCCTTCGTTAAAGGTCACAAGAAGGGCTCCTCCTTCTGAAATATCGGATATTTTAGTTTGAACGCCGACTTCTTCATCCCTCCAGGGACAATAGTAGCGGGTCACGGTAGAGATGCTCACGCGTGTATAACGGCGCCGTTCCTGAAAATTCTTTATAAAATCCTCTGTGCCCATAAGATTTTTCGTTCCGGTCTTTAACGTTTTTCGGCAACTATTATCCACATCATCCTTGTAAAATAAAGAAAAAGAATGCGATCAAAATAAACGGTGACGGCAGATCCCGTACGAGCAGATCCTTAGAGCTCGACGGACAGCCGTTGCTTATTGAAAACAACGGAGGGAGTAGGATTCGAACCTACGAGACGCTTGCGCGCCTAACGGTTTTCAAGACCGCCGCATTCGACCGCTCTGCCATCCCTCCCTAAGCCTTTCATAGAGAAGAGGGTCCTACCGTTTTTCTTTTCGGAGTGTTTTAAAGAATTCTTGAAGCAAAAACTTGGCATCATCCGCCATCACTCCGCTTAAAACCTTAACGCGATGGTTCAGCCGGTCGTCTTCCGTGATCCGATAAAGACTCCGGCAACCCCCTGCTTTAAGGTCGTTCGCGCCGTACACCAGTTGACTGCATTTGGTCATCACCAAGGCCCCCGCGCACATCGGGCAGGGTTCTAAAGTCACATAAAGCGTCGCTCCTTCGAGCGAACCCCGGTGCTCTTTCGCTCCCGTGGGCTTAGCTTCAGGCATAGAGCTCAACGCTTCGGAAGCTTGCGTGATCGCGATCATTTCTGCATGCGCGGTCGGATCGCGAAGCATTTCCATCTGATTGTAGGCTCGCGCAATGATCTTGTTCTTCCAAACCACGACCGCCCCGACGGGGACTTCGCCTTTTTCAAGGGCAATAGCCGCCTGCTTGATCGCTTCTTTCATAAAATGTTCGTGGTTCGGTTTTTCCATAGAAGATGTGCCGGCAGAACGCCTTGTCGTGCGGAGCGATCCAAAGGCTCCGACGATGCGATGCTTGTTCACGGCTCTTTCTGCAGTCCTTTAGGATTATGAACAAGTACGCGCCCGGCAGGAGTCGAACCTGCAACCTTCTGATCCGTAGTCAGATGCTCTATCCAATTGAGCTACGGGCGCTAATCTTGGTGTTATATATTGAGCCGTCCTTCAGGACAGGCGCATAACGTTTAAAAACACATCCCTGCCCCTGGGAACAAGGGTGTCATTATACGCGTTTTTTATATGATTGCAAAAAGATCTGGTTCTCCAATAAAGCCCGCCGAAGAACACATCTTGCGGCGGGTTTTTTCTAAACTATAATAAACCATGATCATCCCATGGATTTTGCTTCCGCTTTTGGTTCTGGCTTTATGGCTTCCGGGCTTGCCGCCTGTTTCTTTTTTTATTTCAAGCTGGCTGGCCTGGATCCCTCTGTTCTGGTTTTTTAAAGTCCAAACGCCGCGCATTGCGATCCGCATTCTGTTCTTTTTTCTTACCGGGCTTATCTATTATTCCTTTGTGCTTTTATGGCTGCTTTTTTACAAGGCCAGTGTTTATATCTTGATCCTTGCATTAACGGCTCCGGTCTTCGCTCTTTATTTCCTTGCGCTTTATCTCTTGACCCGGAGATTCCGGTCACCTGTCTTAGAAACGATCACGGCAATGGCGCTTTGGACCGTTCTGATGAAACTTTACGCCCTGACCCCCCTGGGGAATACTTTCTTCGGGGTTCCTTTTTACGGTCCTCCCGAAATTCTCAGGATCATTTCCTGGATCGGCCTGCCGGGGCTGGGGGCTTTAGTGATCGGGTTGTGTGCGTCCATCGTGTTCGTCTTAAAAGAAAAAAGCGGGTCGGCCGCGGTCTTCGGGTTGTTCTTGCTTGCTTTTTTTTCTGCCGGGAATTTCTTCGCGGAAAAATATCCTCAAACGTCCCCCGCGGGACCGGCCCGAGTCGCTTTGGTCCAACACAACCTTCCTTTCTCGGGCTCCTGGCGCATCCGTCACGCTGAAGATATCCGGCAGACTTACTCCCGTCTGGCTAAAAAAGCCGCTTCGGGACATCCAGACCTTATCATTTTCCCTCTTTACTCTTTGCCGCATCATTTTCTTGAGGAGCTCCCGTCTCTCTCCCGGGCAACCCGCCGCTGGACCTTGGCCGCGTCTCATGTGAGCGAAAAAAACAAATCCCTTCTTCCTAAGGATACTTACCAAAACAGGGCCTTCCTCTTATCCCCTGACGGTTCCGTTGCGGACACCTACCAGGCCTTTCAAACCCCGTTTTTCATCGTGAATGAAAAAACAGCTTCTGAGGTCACGATTCTTCGGACACCTTTCGGGAATTTTGGGGTCCTTCTTTGTTTTGAAGATAGTCGCGCTTCGATCGCGGAAAAATCGGTGAAGAAAGGCGCGGAATTTTTGATCGCTTTATCCAATCCGGGGCATTTCCAAGGGACGGCACTTCCCTATTATCATGTCATGGAAGACCGCCTTCGCGCCCTCGAGTCCGGCCGTTATGTTGTCCGGCTTTCCGCGAACGGGCCGTCGGTCCTGGTCGACCCTAACGGCCAAGTCTTAAGCGAAAGCGCTCCGTGGACCGAGGAAATCCTTTCCGGAGAAATCGAAAAAAGGCGCGGGCTGACTTTTTACCACAGGTGGGGGTTTCTTTTTGATCTCGCATCGGGCCTGTTTCTTGTCTGGGTCTGTCTTAGGCTTTTCTTGTGTTGCCAAAGATCAGACGACGCGATCGTTCAGACCCCGCAATAGGGTTGTTACCGTGCTCCTTCGTTCTTGTTTTTCATTTGCGCAATGACCCGCTGAAGCCCGACCAGATCTTCCTGATCCGCCAGCACAAGCAGCACATCCCCGCCTTCTAGCGTCATCGAGCCGGAAGGTACATGGAATTTCCCTTCCCGTGACACAAGCACGATAAGACATTTCTCCGGCACGCCTAACGCCCCGATCTTTTTACCCGCAGCTTCGGAATCATAGGGGATAATCACATCCGTCAATTCAGCATCGATCGCTTCTGTTTTTTCAAATTCGATCGGATAGGTTACTTTCTCGGTCAGGGGGACATCCAATTTCAAAACCTTGGCGAGCATTTGGATCGTCCCACCCTGGATGAAAACCGAGGCCAGCACAACAAAAAAAACGACATTAAAGATCGTATCGGCTTGCGGGATCCCGGCCATAAAAGGAAAGGTCGCCAAGATGATGGGCGCCGACCCCTTAAGCCCTACCCAGGAGATCATGGTTTTTTCCCGAAGACCTATCCTAAACGGCAGCAAACAAAGAAAAACGCTGACCGGGCGAGCAACCAGCATCAAGAGGATTGTAATCAATAGGCCGATCCCTGCCAAAGGAATAATATGCGAGGGGAACACAAGAAGCCCGAAGGTGATAAACATGGTGATCTGCATTAACCAGGCTAATCCGTCGTGGAATCTTATGATCATTTTTTTATTCGGGAAATCCTCACGGCCCAGTATGAGCCCAGCAAGATAGACTGCGAGAAAGCCGTTCCCCTTAAGATAAAAAGCGACCACGTAGGTAAATAAGACCAGCGAGATCATGATTACCGGGTACAGGCCGCCGTATTCCAACTTGAGCCGTTTAATAAAAAAGGCGATCGCCTTAGCCATCAAAAGACCGATTAGCACACCCATTCCCATATCGATAAAAAACTTGGGGACCAAATCAAGCACCGTTCCTTCTGTTGCCGTCAACAGGCTGATAAAACCGACTGTCAAAAAAACAGCCATAGGATCGTTGCTCCCCGACTCAAATTCAAGCAGCGGCTTCAACGGCGGTTTCAAACTGATGCGTCTTGACCGAAGGATGCTAAAGACCGCGGCCGCATCCGTTGAAGAAATGATCGAGCCCAAAAGCATTCCTTGCAGAAACGAAAATTTTAAAACATAAACCGCAAAAAAACCTACGATCGCCGCAGTCAGAAGCACGCCTAGCGTAGAGAGCAAAACTCCCGGCACCACAATAGGCCTGGTCTCTTTCCAGTCCGTATCGAACCCGCCGGAAAAAATAATGAAGATTAAGGCGATGATGCCGATTGATTTTGCGAGTTCGGCATTATCAAAATAGATCCTGCCTATTCCCTCGGACCCCGCAAGCATCCCGATAAACAAAAAGATAAGCAAAACAGGTATTGCGAACCTGTCCGAGACTTTGCTTGAGACCACGCTCACAAAGATCAAGAGCGCAACCCATAACAGAATATTTTCCAATGCCATAGCTTCGTTCCCGTTTTTAATAAATAAAAATGAATCAGATTATTTTACATTATGCGGGCAATAATTTCCTTTCCAATCCTTACCGCGCTGCTCCTTTAAACACGAAACCCTGACCGATGCTTTTAGTTGCCGGCCAGGGTTCGACTGAGCGTTAACAATGGCGGAGAGGGAGAGATTTGAACTCTCGAGGCCTTTTGGGCCTACCCGCTTTCCAGGCGAGCGCACTAAACCGGGCTATGCGACCTCTCCGTAAAATGGATCTTTTAAGATCTATGTATGCCGTGGCGGAGAGGGGGGGATTTGAACCCCCGGTGGCACTTTCATGCCACAGCGGTTTAGCAAACCGCCGCACTAAACCGGGCTATGCGACCTCTCCGTAAAATAGCGCTAAAGTTTATGTTTTTTCCCGGGAATAATCAAGAAGCGATATCGCCGCTCCTTCAGCTCAGATAAGCCGCCAGCGACTTCGGGAATTTAATTCGTCCGTCCGGAGTTTGAAAATTCTCAAGAAGGCAAAGCACGATCCTGGCAAGAGCGACCCCGGACCCGTTCAAGGTGTGCACAAATTCGAGTTTTTGGGTCACGGTATTCCGGTAGCGGATATTCATGCGCCGGGCCTGAAAATCCGTGAAAACGCTGCAGCTTGAAACTTCAAACCACTTTTGAGTCGCGGGAGCCCAAACTTCCAGATCGTAACATTTCGCGGCTGCAAAGCTCATGTCGCCACTCCCCAGAAGCACGACGCGGTAAGGAAGCTCCAGCGCCTGCAAAATATCCTCGGCGTCCCGGACCAGCGATTCCAATTCTTCGCCAGAGGTCTCTGGTTTTACGAACTTCACCATTTCGATCTTGTCGAACTGGTGAACGCGTGAAAGTCCCCGGGTGTCTTTGCCGTACGATCCGGCTTCTTTACGAAAACAAGGAGAGTATCCCGTATATTTGATCGGAAGATCTTTCTCGTCCAGGGTCTCATCCCTCAAAAGATTCGTAATGGGAACCTCTGCGGTAGGGATCAGAAAAAACGACCCTTTTTCTTCCTCTTCGCCCGCGGCCAATGCATACATATCTTCTTCCATTTTGGGAATCTGCCCGGTGCCTCTCATGGACGCGCGGTTCACAAGCGCGGGCGGCCAAACTTCCGTATACCCATGCTGTTTGATGTGCAGGTCAAGCATGAAGTTAATTAAAGCGCGTTCAAGCCGTGCTCCCTGGCCAAAATAGACCGGAAACCCTGCCCCGGTGATCTTGCTCCCTTTATCCATAGAAAACCATCCGAGCTGGGTTGCAAGATCAAGGTGATCCTTTGCTTTAAAGCCAAGCTTCCTGGGCTCTCCCCATGCCCTAACCACTTTATTACCCTCAGTTCCCTTTGATACAGGCACATCTTGAAGTGGAATATTTGGGATGCTGAGCATAATTTGCTCTATTTTTAAGTTAATTTCTCCCACTTTAATATCTAAATCAGCTATTTTTTGGGATGTCGCTTTCATTGCGTCTATAATCTGATTTATGGGCTTATTTTGCTTTTTAAGAAGGGAGATTTCGTTGTTTGCCGAGTTCCTTTTAGCCTTAAGGTCCTCGACTTCTTTAAGGAGAGAGCGCCGTTCGGCGTCCAGGGCCAAAAAAACTTTTAGATCCAGCTTGAATCCTTTGGCTGAAAGGGCTTTTGCGACCTCGTCGGGGTTATCTCGAATAAGTTTAGGGTCGAGCATGGATCGGCCTCCTATTTGGAAGCTTTGCCTGTCTTTTTATCGTCTAAAAGCTCTAGCTGTGTGCCTTCCGCGTCCTCGTCCTTGGCCACAACGCGGGTCGCAGACGCAATCTTGTCTTTGTCTTTAAGACGCATGACCCGGACTCCGACCGCATTGCGTCCCGAGGTCCGGATCTGGTTGACCGGGCAGCGGACCACCATACCGCCCGTGGTGACGAGAATGATCTCGTCTTCTTCGGCTACGGTCAGCACATTCACGACTTTTCCGTTCTTTTCGGAAACTTTGACGTTAATGATCCCTTTGCCGCCGCGGGACTGGATGCGGTACTGCGAAAAAAGCGTTTTCTTGCCGAAACCGTTCTGCGTGATGCTGAGCGCGGTCGCTTTCGGATCCACGATCTCGACTGCAATCACTTCGTCGCTCTTACCCAAATTCATCCCGCGCACACCGCTTGCGGTGCGTCCCATATCCCGGACATCCGTTTCCTTGAACCGGATCGCTTTTCCTTCCCGCGTCGCAATAAAGATCTCGTCTTTGCCCGAAGTGATCTTGCAAGCCACAAGTTCGTCTTTGTCGCGCAGGGTGATCGCGTTGATCCCTGTGGATCGCGGACGGGAATATTCGATGAGGTTGGTTTTTTTGATCACGCCCTTCGACGTGACCATCACCACAAAACGTTTATCATCAAATTCTTTGACCTGCAAATAGCCGGACACCTGTTCGTTCTGGGCGAGCGAAAGAAAGTTCACGATCGCTTTCCCTTTGGCTTGTCTTGAGCCCGGCGGGATATCGTACGCTTTTCTCCAATACACGCGCCCCTGATTCGTAAAGAACATGATGTAGTCGTGCGTTGAGGCGAGGAACATGTGTTCGATAAAATCCTCTTCGTCCCTAACGCCCGCTCCGGTCACGCCCGTGCCGCCTCGGTGCTGCCTTCGGTACATGGAAACCGGGATGCGTTTGATGTAGCCGGCATGCGAGATAGAAATAAGCACGTCTTCTTGGGCGATCAGGTCTTCAATATCGATATCCCCTTCGGCGGCAACGATCTGTGTCCTGCGTTCGTCTCCGTATTTTTTGAGGATCTCCTGCGTTTCCTCTTTGATGATGTCTAGGACCTTCCGGCGGCTTTTCAGGACGAGCTTATAGAATTCGATCTTTTTGATCAGCTCAAGATATTCTTCGTCGATCTTCAACCGCTCCAGCTGCGTAAGTCTCTGCAGTTGCAGTTCGAGGATCGCTTTTGCCTGGATCTCGGTCAGCTTGAGGATTTTCATCAACGATTCTTTGGCGAGATCGGGGCTTTTCGATGTGCGGATGATCTTAATGACCTTATCGATATTGGCGATGGCTTTTTTATAGCCTTCAAGGATGTGGGCCCTTTTTTCGGCTTTATCCAGTTCGAAACGCGTGCGGCGGGTCACGACTTCTACACGGTATTCGATGAATTTTTCGAGCATTTGTTTGATGTTCAGGATCCGCGGCTGGCCGTCCACAAGGGCCAGCATGATCGTCCCGAAAGAGCTCTGCATTTGGGTGTGTTTATAAAGATTGTTCAAGATCACTTGCGGGATCGCGTCTTTTTTAAGCTCCACCACCACGCGCATGCCGTCCCGGTCCGATTCATCGCGAATATCCGAAATGCCTTCGATCTTCTTGTCCTCGACAAGATGAACGATCGATTCGATCAAGTTCGTTTTGTTCACCTGATAAGGGATCTCGGTGATCACAATGGCGTCTTTTTTGTTCCGGCCGGTCTCAATCGCGGCTTTGGCCCGCATGATGATCTGTCCGCGTCCGGTTTCATAGGCTTTTTTGATCCCTTCCCGTCCGACGATCAATGCTCCTGTCGGAAAATCTGGGCCTGTAATGATTTTGGAGATCTCTTTCACTGAAATCTCGGGGTTATCGATGGTCTCCACAATGGCTTTGACCACTTCGGTCATGTTATGCGGGGGGATATTAGTCGCCATGCCGACCGCGATCCCCGAAGAACCGTTCACGAGCAGGTTCGGGATCTTTGCCGGGAGGATCAAAGGCTCCGTCAGGGATTCGTCGAAGTTCGGGATAAAGTCGACGGTTTCTTTTTCGATGTCCGCAAGCATTTCTCCGGAAACGTTCGCAAGGCGCGCTTCGGTATAACGCATGGCCGCGGCCGCGTCGCCGTCAATAGAGCCAAAGTTCCCTTGACCTTCGACCAAGGGATAACGTAACGAGAAGTCCTGGGCCATGCGCACCAAAGATTCATAAACCGCGGAATCTCCGTGCGGGTGATATTTGCCGAGCACTTCTCCGACGATACGGGCTGATTTCTTATAAGGTTTATTGTGCGCCAGTCCGAGTTCGTTCATCGCAAAAAGAATACGCCGGTGGACGGGCTTGAGCCCGTCTCGGACATCCGGAAGCGCGCGGCCGACAATGACCGACATTGAATAATCAATGTAGGAATCCTTCATTTCTTCTTCGATCGGCCTCGGTACGACCTTTTCATTCATTGCATATAAATTCTTTTGCTGTTCCGCCATTTTTCTTTTTCCTTTTTTTCTTTATTAGACGTCGAGGTTCCTGACCGCTTTCGCATGCCGTTCGATGAAAGCCCGGCGAGGCTCCACAGCATCCCCCATCAAGATCGAGAAGATCTCATCCGCTTCGACCGCATCATCTAAAGTGACCTTGAGAACGGTCCGGGTCTCCGGGTTCATGGTGGTCCCCCAAAGCTGTTCGGGATTCATTTCCCCGAGACCTTTATAGCGTTGAAGGGTCATCCCTTCTTTGCCGCACGCTTTGATCTTCGCCAGAACATCCCGGAGCGCCTTAAGCTCGACCTTCTCTTTCCCTTCCAAGACAACTTCAAAGCGCATTTCCTCGCCATCCTCAAAATCTTCGAAGTCTAAGCCGAACTTCTGGAGCCGTTTTTTCGCTTTTTCGAACTCCATCGCTTCAAAGATCTCGATCAAGCCGTAAACGCTTTGGTAAGAGATCTCTTCTTCCTTTTCGTTCTCTTCCGGTTTGCCGCCCTTTGCGGCTTTCCCTTTTTTATCTTCTTTTTTCTTGCTTTCTTTTTCCTCTTCTTTGCGATCCGCTTCGATCTTCTTGCGGTATTCTTTCTCGATGTCTTTTGCGTAATCATCCGCCTCTTTTTCGGAATAAAGAAAAACATCTTCGTTCTTCTCAAAGAGCCGGATCACATGGGTCGGAAATCCTTTTTTCTTGTCCTGTTTTTCCATGAATTTATGCAGCAGGATCCCTTTTCGGGCGAGCGAGCGCTCCAGGTCTTCCATCGCTTGGACCAGGTTCATGAGCTCGCGGAGGTCTTTTCCGGAATATCCGGTCTTTGTTCCGATCTTTTTTAGCGTAGTCCCTTGGAGCCCGAAATCTAAAAGGATGTTGTTCATTTGTTCTTCGGTCTGGATGTACTGCTCTTCTTTGCCGCGCTTCACTTTGTAAAGCGGCGGCTGTGCGATATAAATATGCCCGTTCTCGATCAACTTTTTCATTTTGCGATAAAAGAAGGTCAATAAAAGCGTCCGGATATGACTTCCGTCCACGTCCGCGTCGCACATCAGGATGATCTTGTGATAGCGGAGTTTTTCGATGTTGAACTCTTCTTCAATGCCTGTCCCGATCGCCGTAATGATCGTCCGGATCTCTTCGTTCGAAAGCACTTTGTCGATCCGGGCCTTTTCCACATTAATGATCTTCCCGCGGAGCGGAAGAATGGCTTGAAAACGCCGGTCACGCCCTTGTTTCGCCGAACCGCCTGCGGAATCCCCTTCGACAAGATACATCTCGCTATTGACGGGGTCTTCATCAGAACAATCCGCCAGTTTTCCCGGGAGCGAGGCGGATTCTAGCGCCCCTTTCCGACGCGTCAATTCGCGGGCCTTTCTCGCGGCCTCGCGCGCGCGGTAAGCCAAAGCGGCTTTCTCCACGATCTTATTCGCGACGGGAGGATTTTCTTCAAAGAACGCGCTCAAGCTTTCGTAGATCACCGAGTAAACAATGCCTTCCACTTCGCCGTTCCCGAGCTTTGTTTTGGTTTGTCCTTCAAATTGAGGCCGCGGCACTTTGACGCTGATGACGGCCGCAAGCCCTTCGGTAAGGTCAGTCCCGCTTAAACCGGTCTCGATGTCTTTAAGGAGATTTTTGCTTTTTGCGTATTGGTTGGTCGCGCGGGTCAAGGCGGTCTTGAAACCGCTCATGTGGGTCCCGCCTTCTATTGTGTTAATGTTGTTAGCAAAAGAAAAAACGTCTTCGCCGTAGCTGTCGTTATACTGAAAAGCCGCCTCAACCTCAACATCGTCCTTGCTTTTGTCCACATAAAAGATCTTCTTGTGAAGCGGGGTTTTGCTGCGATTAAGGTATTGGATGAATTCCGAGATCCCGCCCTTATAAAGAAAAACGTGTTCTTTAATGTCTTTTTTTACGCGTTCGTCCCGGATAATGATGCGGATGCCTTTGTTCAGATAAGCCAGTTCACGCAGCCGGTTGGAAAGCACGTCGAAACTGAACTCTATTTTTTCAAAGATCTCTTTATCCGGCATGAATGAAACGGTCGTGCCGCGGTCTTTTGTTTTTCCTTTTTCAACGACCTTCGAGGCAGGCTTTCCCTTTTCATACGACTGATGCCACGCCTTACCGTCGCGACGGACCTCGACTTCGCACCATTCGGACAGCGCGTTCGTGACCGACACGCCAACTCCGTGAAGACCGCCCGAAACCCGGTAGGCTTTATTGTCAAATTTCCCTCCGGCATGGAGGGTGGTCATCACCACCTCAAGCGCCGATTTTTTCTGGGTTTTATGCATGTCTACGGGAATGCCGCGCCCGTCATCAACAACCTTAACGCTCCCGTCCGCCTGGATCACTACATCCACTCTCGTCGCATACCCGGCCAATGCTTCATCGATCGAGTTGTCGACCACCTCGTAAACCAAATGATGAAGCCCTCGAAGCGTTGTGTCCCCAATATACATGGCCGGCCGCTTGCGAACGGCGTCGACGCCTTCTAAAACCTGGATCTTTGTTGCATCATATTTTGCGGATGTTGTTTCTTGCGGAACGTTTTTTTCCTTTTTACCCATGATTTCCCTTTTTATTTTCCGACCAGCACTTTTACGTCCTTAACCGCTTCTTCGCCCAAAACCGCTTGGGCCCGTTTTAAAAGTGTGGCTCGGTATTTTTGACTGATCTCAAACGCTAAAACTGATTCTTCGACAAAAACATACAGAATGCCTTTGGAAGAGAGTTGCGGTCTTGTGGTCTTTGCGAGCTTGTTCCCCGCGATGTGGATCCATTGGGCAGCCAAAACACTTCTTTTCTGTTTCTCGGGTTGCTCTAACCCCTTAAGAACCGCCGGTATAATGTCTTTAATCTCATCCATTAAGAATACAAGAACGCGCTTTTATTATCGTCTTTTCCCGCCGTTAGTTGAGCTGCATGGGCATAATAACATACAAATAACCCTCTCGCCCTTTCACGAGCCCCGGTTTATCCGGTTCCGTGAGTGAAATTGTCACGTTTTCATCACTTAAATTTTTCAACACATCTAAAACATACCCGGGATTAAACCCTATTGTGATGTCTTGTCCTTTAAATTCCGCGGGGAGCTCTTCCTTCGCTTCTCCCATATTAGGCGATTTTGCGGATACTAAGATCTTATTTTTAATAAAATCAAATTTCAAAGCCGGAGATTCCAAAGAAGTCAGTAAAGAGGCTCTCCTCACCGCTTGTAAAAACTCTTCCCGGTTCACCTGGACCTGCGTCTTCTCTTCTTTAGGGATCACTTGCTCGTAATTCGGGAAATTCCCTTCGATTAAACTAGAACTTAGATAAGTGTCTTCAAAATAAAAAATAACTTTATTTTGAGTGTGGATGATCTTCACCATCCCTTCCCAATTTAAAAGCTTAAGTAACTCATGGATGGTTTTTGCGGGGACGATCATATCTATATTTTTAGAGCTTTTTTGTTTAGTTTCTTTTTTATAAAAAGCGAGCCTCCGCCCGTCTGTAGCCACGAAACGGATATGGTTCCCTTGTAAGGAGATTAACACCCCATTTAATACATATCTCGTTTCATCATGTGAGATCGCGAAAGAAGTTAAAGATAAACTCTCTTTCATCACAGATTGTTCCACTTCCACAGCTTCATTTAAAGAAAACTCAGGGAGTTTAGGATAATCTTCTTTATCTAACCCCATAATTTTAAAAAAAGATTTTCCGGATTTAATATTCACAGTGTTGTTTTTTGTGACATTAATTTCCACCTCCCCTTCAGGAAGCTCTTTAATAATATCAAAAAACTTCCTTGCGGGAATGGTAATGCTCCCTGCTTGAGAAATATCCGCTTGGAGCGTTGTGGAGATCCCCACCTCCATATCTGTAGCCACTATTTTCACTTTTCCGTCTTTTTGGGTTTCTATTAATAAATTATTTAAAATAGGAAGTGTGCTGGGTTTTGAAGCAGCAACATTAACACCTAAACTCACTTTTTTTAATAATTCCGCTTTTTGGACTTTTATTTCCATAACATACGCTCCTTTTACTCTATATTATTTATAAAAATCAGTAATCGTAGTAATAATACTTGTTGATTTGTGGAAAAGTTAATAACTTATTTTAAAATAAAGACTTACAATAATTAAAACCTGTGGGAAAACCCCTTATTTTTTCAACAAGTTAATCAACTTCTCCAAAAGAACCTTTAAACCCATATCCTTTTCCTTTTCTTCGGCAATTTTATTACAAGAGTGAAGCACTGTTGTGTGGTCTTTTCCTCCAAAATATTCCCCTATTTCCGGAAGGGAGTGTCCCGTTAATTCACGGATTAAATACATCGCGATCTGTCTCGGCCTAACAATAGAAAGAGTTCTTTTCTT
>CAYQTU010000009.1:0-33397 GCA_964420575.1 uncultured bacterium | reverse complement strand
CGCCATAATGGGCAGCACGGAGTTTTTCGACCCCGAAATATCAACTTCCCCTTTTAATTTACAGCCGCCTTGAATAACGATCTTGTCCATTTAGCTCTTACTTCCACTGGGCAATCAACGCCCGATTTATTTGCAGATGGTCCTTAAAAACTTGAATATTAGCATAACCTGCCTCACGAAGCCACTTACAAACTCGTGCATCTTGCCCAAGACCGACCTCCAAAGCCAAAATCCCGCGTTCTGTTAAATGCTCACGGGCTTCGGGAATGATCCTACGATAGAAATCTAATCCGTCTTTTCCTCCGTCTAAAGCTAGGCGGGGTTCATATTTTATTTCAGGGCTCACTTCTCCCCAGTCTGGGTCTGCCAGGTACGGCGGATTGGAAACGATCACATCCCATTTCCGTTCTCTGGGGATCGCTTTAAAAAGATCCGAACAAAGGATCTCCGCCCGGTTTTCCAGAGAAAATCCTTTAATATTCTGCTTAGCGATCTTTAACGCCTCTTCGGAGATATCGATCAAAGCGCCTTCCGCGTTTTTTCGGTTAAGCAAAATCGCGATCGCAATAGCGCCGGATCCCGTTCCTATATCCAGAAAACGGAAAAACTGGTCAGGGATATTTTTCAAAATCCCTTCAACTAAAATTTCTGTTTCGGGTCTCGGGATCAAACAGGCTGGCCCTACTTTTAAAGCTTGTCCCCCAAAATAGGCTTCTCCCAACAAATAAGCGAGCGGCTTTCTGGATTTTCTTCTTTCGATGATCTCTAAAAATATTTTTTGGACATCTTCCGGAGCCTGGGTCCCCTCGCTCAGGTAGAGCTCTGAGCGCGAGCACATCAAAAGCCGCATGAGAATGTGTTCGGACTCGATTAATGCCTCTTCAATACCCGCATAAGAAAGCTCTTTGGTCCCGATAGAGAGAAGCCCGCGGATGGTTCCTGACTTTTGAGAACTAATCTCCATAATCTTATGCATTTTGCGTCAACCGACGGACCTTCTCGTCTTCTTCTAAAGCGCGAATAACGGGCTCTAAATGTCCATTCAAAATATCGTTTAAGCTGTGCAGGGTCAGTCCGATTCTATGGTCAGTGACTCTCTGATCGGGGAAATTATAAGTTCTGATCTTCCCGGAACGGTCTCCCGAGCCGACTTGCTCTTTTCGCGCTTTGGCAATTTCAGCATCTTGCTGTTGTTGTTTCATTTCAAAGATCTTAGCTCTTAAGATACGCATAGCCTTCAACTTATTTTTATGCTGAGAACGTTCGTCTTGGCAGCTTACCACAAAACCCGTCGGAATATGAGTAATGCGTACCGCGGATTCGGTTTTGTTCACATGCTGCCCCCCCGCTCCAGAAGCCCGGAACACATCGATCTTCAGGTCCTTGGGCTGGATCTCCAACTCTTCTTCAGCGGCTTCCGGGAGAACTGCGACCGTAACGGCGGAAGTATGAATGCGTCCGCTGGCTTCGGTTCTGGGAACACGCTGAACGCGATGGATCCCACTTTCATATTTGAGCTTGCTATAAGCTCCGTCCCCGCTGACGCCAAAAATGATCTCCTTGAATCCGCCGATCCCGGTCGGATTAAGGTCCATGACTTCGACGCGAAGACCCTGCTCTGCCGCATATTGCGTATACATTCGGAATAGGTCAGCCGCAAATAACGCTGCTTCTTCTCCTCCTGTCCCTGCGCGGATTTCCAAGATCACATCGCGGGCGGCATTGGGTTCTGTCCCTCGAAGAAAAAGGCTTTCCAACTCATCCGAGCGTTTTGCCTGTTGTCCTTGAAGCGCTTTAATCTCTTCTTCGATCAAAAGCTTCATCGCGGCATCATCTTCCGCCTGCTCAAGGCTTTGTTTCAGACCTTCGATTTCTTTTTCGGATCGCTGGTACTGAACAAAACCTTCTACAATAGGCCGAAGCTGAGCCAATTCTTTGGTCAGTAGCTGAAACCGGTTCCGGTCTTTGGCGGCGTCAGGGCTCGAAAGCAGTGTTTGGATCTCTTCAAACCGCTGTTCGGTTTTTTTAAGACGTTCCAGGATCCTCATTTTCCGGCAGATTTGACTTTATCCTTAAGCGCTTGCAGTTTTTCTTTTTTAGAATCTACTGCTTTGGCCTTGGGAGCTACTCGCGGGGTTTCTTTAGTTGATTTTTTCCCGACAGAAATACGTCCTTCGAATTTTTTCTTGAAACGGTCGATGCGCCCTGCCGTATCGACTAATTTTTGCTTCCCCGTAAAAAAAGGATGGCAGGCGGAACAGATATCGACCTGGATCCTCGGCATCACGCTCCGGGTCTCGATAACATTCCCGCAGGCGCATTGAATGGTTGAAGGTCCGTAATTAGGATGGGTGTTTTTTTTCATTTTATTTCTCCACTTTATTCATGCTAAGTAAGAACTCAGCGTTGGTTTTGGTTTTTTTGAGGCGGTCGATCAAAAGCTCCATCGCCTCCGCAGGATTCAGTTCGTTCAGAACTTTCCGAAGAACCCAGACGCGGTTGAGCTCGTCCGGGTGCATCAGGATGTCTTCTTTACGCGTATTAGATTTCTTCACATCGATCGAAGGGTAGATCCTTTTCTGGAAAAGGTTCCGGTCTAGCTGTAATTCCATATTGCCGGTCCCTTTAAATTCTTCGAAGATCACTTCGTCCATGCGGGAACCCGTATCCACTAGCGCCGTCGCAATGATCGTAAAGCTTCCGCCTTCCTCAATATTTCTGGCGGCTCCAAAGAACCGCTTGGGCTTATGGAGCGCATTGGAGTCCACGCCGCCCGAGAGGATTTTTCCGGAATGCGGAGCAACGGTATTGTAAGCACGGGCAAGACGCGTAATGCTGTCTAAAAGGATCACTACGTCACGTTTATGTTCCACGAGTCGTTTAGCTTTTTCTAAAACGATCTCGGCAACTTGAACGTGCCGGTCCGCTGGTTCGTCAAAAGTTGATGCGATGACTTCCCCTTTTACCGAGCGTTGCATATCCGTCACTTCTTCGGGACGTTCATCGATCAGAAGCACGATCAAGTAAGCGTCAGGGTGGTTTGTGGTAATGCTATTGGCGATCTTTTGCAAAAGAATCGTTTTCCCGCTGTAAGGCTGGGCCACGATCATTCCGCGCTGACCAAATCCTATCGGGGTCAGAAGGTCCATGACCCGGGTTGAGATCTCATCCGAGGTGGTCTCTAAAATAATACGCTTGTTCGGATAGAGTGGCGTCAGATTATCAAAGGGAATCTTGTCCTTGACCTTCTCAGGGTCTTCGAAATTCACCAGCTCGACCTTAAGAAGGGCAAAATAACGCTCGCCCTCTTTGGGGGGCCGGATCAGACCGCTCACCACATCTCCGGTCCTGAGATTGAACCGACGGATCTGGCTCGGGCTAACATAAATATCATCCGGAGAGGGAAGATAATTATAGTTTGGAGAGCGAAGGAACCCAAATCCGTCCTCCAGGATCTCCAAAACCCCTTCCCCGAACATCAGTCCGGATTGCTGGGCTTGCCCTTGCAGGATCTTGAAGATCAGATCTTGTTTTTTAAGACCGGTTACATTCTCGATCTTGAATTTATGGGCCATTTCGTGGAGCTTATTGATCTTCATTCTTTTCAGACTTGCGACATCCAGGGGTTTTTCCCCGGCTTTTTCGCGCTGAAGGGCCTTTTCAAGGTCTTCACCGTTATTTTCCTCTGCCCGTTCAAACCGCTTGGGCTGCGGATGGTCATTTCTTTTCATGGTGTGCATTCTCTCCCTTGTGTCTCTTGTCATTGTTTTGTGGCTCCTTTTGAAAGAGATTCGAACTTATACCAAAGGCGTTCGACTTCTCTTTGAGTTTGAGAAATAAATTTGGAATTATCCAGAATAAAATCCGCTTTTTGGGCTTTTAAAGATTCGGGCATCTGCGCTTTTTCCCTTGCCCGGATCTCTTCGATAGAAAACCTTTTGGATTTAAGGCGCTTTTGTTTGACCACGGAGTTGCATTTTACGACCAAGGTCTTATCACAGAGGGTTTCAAAACCCGCTTCAAAAAGGAGCGGGACTTCCACCAGGACCACTCTTTTGACGGCTCTATCGATCTTTTCTTTAATTTTTTCATACACATAAGGATGGACCAATGATTCTAATTGCTTTCTTTTCTCAGGGTCTGCAAAAATCTCTTGAGCGATCTTTTCCCGGTTCAGCTTTTTCCCGCCGCGTTCCCAAGCCTCTCCAAAAAGCACGGCCACATGGTCAAAAATAGGGCTGCCTTTTTTCAAGGCATCATGCGCGATCTTATCCGCATCGATCACCTCAGCCCCTGCTTTTCGAAAAAGCTGGGCCACAGAACTTTTCCCCACTCCAAAACCCCCGGTCAGTCCTACGACTAATTTTTGTACCATGTCTCCCCCAGGGCAATATCCGCTCTCAACGGGACTTTAAGGCGGTAAGCCTGTTCCATTTCTTTTTTAACCATTCCGGACAACGCCGCAACCTCTTCTTCGGGAACATCAAAGACAAGCTCGTCATGAACCTGCATGATCATTAAACTTTTACTCTTCTGTTCTTCCAGGCGCTTTTGAATAGCGATCATAGCGATCTTGATCAGATCCGCGGCAGAACCTTGAAGCGGAGCATTAATTGCTGCGCGCTCGGCATATTGGCGCAACGCAACATTCGTGGCTAAAAGATTAGGGAAGTATGAGCGCCTTCCTAAAAGAGTAGTTAAAAAACCGTCTTTTTTTGCTTTTTCTTTCTGCGCCTCTAAGAACGCCTTAACCCGTGGATACCGGTCAAAATAATTTTTAATAAACTGATCCGCTTCCTGGATCGAGATCTTCAGGTCTTGAGAAAGGCCATAGCTGGTTTTTCCGTAAAGAATGCTGAAATTTATCGTTTTTGCAGCGCTACGCATTTCGCGTGTGACTTCTTTTTCCGGAATCCCGTAGAGCAACGTAGCCGTAAAAGTGTGAATATCCCTGTCCTCTTCAAAAGCTGTGATGAGATGCGGATCCTGAGAAAAATGCGCCAGTATACGAAGCTCGATCTGAGAGTAGTCGGCCGAAAGGATCTTCCCTTTTCCGCTTTCCCTTTTTCTCGGGATAAAAGCCTTGCGGATCAGCCGGCCCGTCTCGGTCTTGACCGGAATATTCTGTAAATTGGGATCCGAACTCGAAAGGCGTCCGGTATCTGTCGTGGTTTGATGATAAGAAGTATGCACGCAACCGGTCTCGCGGTTCACCATTTCCGGCAAAGCATCCAGATAGGTTGATTTGAGTTTGGCGCGTTCCCGGTACTCCAGGATCTTCCGCGGAAGTTCATAAGTTAAGGCAAGTTTTTCTAAAACGCTCGCATCCGTTGAAAATCCGGTCTTTGTTTTTTTGAATGTCGGTAATTTTTTCTGGATAAAGAGAACGTCCGCAAGCTGTTTGGGAGAATCCAGATTGAACTCCCCCTCGGCTTCTTTATAGATCTCTTTGACCAGGGCTGCGATCTCTGTCCCGGCTTGATCCGAAAGTGTTTTCAGAAGTTTAAGATCGAGCGCAACTCCGTTCATCTCCATCCTAGCCAAAACTTGGGATAAAGGCATTTCAACCTTTTCATAAAGCTCCTTAAGCTGAAGCTCTTCAAGCCTCGCCTTTAGAATGGGGACCAGTCTTAAAACGCAATCCGCATCCTCGCAGGCATACTCGGCAATTTGTTCTAACGGGACTTCCGCCATGCTGATCTGCTTAGCCCCTTTACCAATCAGGCTTTCGGTGGTGATCTTCTTGACGTTAAGATATTCTAAAGAAATATCATCCAGATTATGGTTCCGTTTTACGGGATTAATCAAATAGCTGGCGATCATCGTGTCAAAAGCGATGCCGCCTAGATCGACTTGATTCCGGAAAAGAACAATCGCGTCATATTTTATATTTTGGCCGTACTTATAGATCTTTTGATCTTCAAGAACAGGCTTTAAGGCCGACAAGGTCTTCTTAAGCTCTCGGCCTTTCCCTGCATGCTCCGAAGAAGAGACCGGGACATAATAGGCCGTAAAAGGTTCCCAAGAAAAACTCATCCCCACCAGGTGCGCCTGCATCGGGTCCACCGAGGTGGTTTCTGTATCAAAACTAAAATTATTCATTTTTTTTAGTTTTTCCAAAAAATTTTCAAATTCCGCATCGGTCTGAACAATTCGATAATCCCGTTTTCCCTGGCGCACTTCCCCGGTAGGCGTTGCTTCTTTTAAAAGGGCCCGGAATTCATACTTTTTAAAGAACTGGATCAATCCTTCCGCATCCGGTTCCGCTAAACGGATAGCTTCCCAATCCATTTGAAGCGGAACTTGAGTGTCAATCGTTGCAAGCATTTGTGACATTTCCAGGTCTTTAAGGTTCTCTTTGATCTTTTGTTGTTGTTTTTCCGAAGAAAGTTTCCCGAGATTCTGAACCAGTTCCTTAACTGAGCCGAACTCTTGGATCAATTTGATCGCGGTCTTTTCCCCGATCCCCGGAACGCCGGGGATATTATCCGAAGCGTCCCCCATAAGCGCGAGGATGTCGACAATCTTTTCCGGCCCGAGCCCGCTGAAGCGTTCTTTGACTTTTTCGGCGTCATAGACCAAGTTGTCTTTGTGGGGCTGGAAGATCTTGACCCGGTCGTTCACAAGCTGAAAGGCATCCTTGTCGCCGGTCACGATAAAAACCTCAAAACCTTTTTCTGCCCCTTCAACCGCTAAGGTCCCGATCACATCATCCGCTTCAAATCCTGCCTTTTCAAAAAGAGCCATCCGGGAAAGACGGCAAAACTCTTTGATCGGCTCGATCTGGCTGACCAGTTCTTCCGGCATAGGCTTACGGTGAGCCTTATATTCCTTATATTTTTCATGGCGGAAAGTCGGTTCTTTCCGGTCAAAGCAAACCGCAAGGTACTCCGGGCGTTGCTCCTCGACAAGCTTCCTCATCATGGTGACAAACCCATAGATCGCATTGGTCGGCTCTCCTTTGGAGTTCGTCAGGTTCGGGATTGCGTAAAAGGCCCGGTAACAAAAGGAGTTGCCGTCCACCAAGAACAGTTTTCCCCCTTGGGGCTTTTTTGAAGCTTGTCTTTTCATTTATGGAACGATTGTTTCATGATTATTGTTCTAGAGATCCACGGATTTTGAATGGCAAGAAAAAAAGCGGTCAAAATTTTAATTTGCTGGAATTATTTAGAATTTGTCTCTTTCGAATGGGATTTAGATTGGCCTTACCTGCTCTTAAGGCGGCAATAGGATAGCCAAGCCGCCTGAACGGGTCAAGTATTATTTATCTTTTCCTTTTAGGCGGCAATTTTGCTAATTGATCGGCAAGCCCTCTGGGATCGATCGCGACCTCCATTGCAGCTTCATAGCTGATGGTTTCATCCGCATAGAGGTCCCTGAGATGATCGTCTAACATCCTCATACCATGCCGGGCCCCGGTCTGGAGCTCCGATAAGATCTGATGCGTTTTCCCTTCCCGAATAAGATTGCGGATAGCGGGGGTAGCGATCATGACCTCGAAAATAGCGACCCGTCCGAGCCCGCTCGCTTTCGGTAAAAGCACCTGCGAAATGACCGCAGCGATCGTGGAAGCAAGCTGCATGCGGATCTGGGCTTGTTGATGCGCCGGAAAAACATCAATGATACGGTCAACGGTTCTCGCAGCACCCGTGGTGTGCAGGGTCGAAAAAACAAGATGGCCGGTCTCTGCAGCGCGTATTGCGGCTTCCATGGTCTGAAGGTCTCTCATTTCCCCGATCAGGATCACGTCCGGGTCCTGCCGAAGGGATTTGACGACCGCGTCGGAAAAGCTAGGAACGTCCTCTCCAACCTCCCGTTGAGTGATGATCGATTTTTTATGAGGATGGACAAATTCGACCGGATCTTCAATGGTAATAATGTGATGCGGCATATTTTCGTTGATATAGTTCAACATGGTCGCCAAAGTGGTGGTTTTCCCCGATCCTGTCGGGCCGGTCACAAGCACTAATCCCCGCGGCAAATTAAGCAGTTCGATCAACTGGGACGGAAGACCGATCTCCTGAAAAGAATAAAAGCGGGTCGGTAACAAGCGTAAAACGATCGCAAAATGGCCCTGCTGCTTGAAGCAAGAAACGCGGAACCTGGCTTTATCTTTGAAAGAAAATCCGAAATCGATCCCGCCGACCTCGTCGATCTTTTTCCGTTGCTCTTCGGTCGTAATCTCTTTGGCGAGGAACTCTGTGTCTTGGGACGTCAGGATCTTATCCCCGAACGAAACGAGAGTGCCCGTAACGCGGAAGGTGTAAGGTCTCCCGACGGTAAGGTGAATGTCGGATGCCTGTTTTTGGATCGCTTCAACTAAGATCTCTTCGATATTCATAGGAAAGCCCTCTGGATTCAGTGGATTTTTAAAAAGACTTTTTATGCGTTATGTTACGGCTTCGGCCCCCAAAACCTTAGAAAATCAAACTTCCAAACCCCCACAAGATCAGCGAAAGACACGCCCCGGTCAAAAGGGTGACCGGCCATCCTTTCATTTGTGGCGGAATTTTTAAAAAGAACAGTTTTTGTTTTAAAGCGAAGAAAAATCCTTGATAAACAAAAATCCAGGCCCCTAAAACTCCTAAAAGGGAGAGCGCCTCGCCCCATTCCCTTTGATCTGAAAGAACGTAGCAACTTAAAGCTGTCGAAGCCAGGAAAAAAAGATCCGTTTTTTTCTGATACCTGCCTAATAAATAGGATACGCTTCCCAAAATCAAAATGCTACTGTCTTTTGCCCAGAGGGGGACCTGTTCTACGCTAAAGAGTAAAGAACCTAAAGTCACTAAAAAAGCGGCCGTCACGAAAAAATCCAGCCCCTCTCTCAATCTTCTGCCCCACGAAGGCAACGCCCAAGGTTTTCCTAAACCGCTTCCTGCTTCTTTTTCGGTAAATAGAAAACCAAATGCGATCACCGCAAACCATTCCATCGTTAAGCTCCTTTCGCGGGCTGATTTTTCCAAGCCCAAGAAATCGCAAATAAAAGGAACAACGCGCCTACAGGGGTCTGAAAAATACGGATCTGCAGCTGATGGCCTAAAAATCCGTGGAGTAGCGCCACCAAGGTCGTTAAGATTAAAAAACCGATTCCGTTAATAGTCCGTTCTAAAAAATATTTTTTTACGGCGGTCGAAAAAACCGGAACGCGACTGATCTTTGTGTTTTGTTCCAAAAACGACCCGGGAACTAATAAGAATACGCTTAATATCCAAAAGGGAGAAAGGTGGGCTAAAGTCCAAAGGGCCTGCGCCCAAGCTAGAAGCCACAATAAAAAAGCCGCTTTTAAAAACCGGCCTGGAAAAAAACGGCGCGTATACCAGAAAAAAAATACTGTTCCCCAAAATACAAGCACCGTAAGCAGCGCAACCCCAACGGCTTCGTAAAGCCAGAACGTATAGATCAAAAAAGGAAGGCTGGCCAAAATCGTCCTTGAGAAAAGCTTCTCTGGGATCTTCATGTTGAAAAAACCTTGGCCGGAAGTTCAGATTTAGAAAATGTCCGGTGAAAAACCCCTGCACCGTGAAGCAACCCAAATAAGATCGCGAGATAGAGTAAAAAGAAGAGAGATTTTAAGGTTTGAGTGGCTATTTTTTTAAAGTTCATGTCTTCCCTTTCGATTCCCCTAAAATCCAGACAGAAATACCGGGGGCTTTTACCAGAAGGTCCAGCCAGGGAGTCCAAAGGCCCATGGCTAAAACAGAAAGGCTCACGGCATGCATAAGCGTCTGTCCTTGCAAGCCAAGTGCCGCACTAAGCCCGCCGGCCCCTAAAGAAAAAATACTCTTCCCCAAGCGGGTCATCGGAGTTGCGGCAGGGTAAAAAACTAAAAAAAAGGCGCTGAAAAGAAAAAGGTTCAGCATGGGAAAAAAGCCTTTCAACGATTCAAGCGGCAGTGTTCCCAAGAAAACAACCGCTAAAAAAAGAAGGGGGGTTTTAACCGGGCTTCGCTTTTGCCACAATAAAAGCAAAACGCCCGCGCAAAGAGAAAAAAGCATCAAGAGAGCTCCTCTTTCTTGAAAAATCAGCGGGGCGTTCAGCGCCTGGGGAAATCCGATCTGCAGAAAAACACGCGCGGTCAGAACCGGATGAAACAGTGTGGAGCCCAGCCCCCCAAATGATTCTTTGATCAAAAAGACCGCTATAAAACTCCCGAGAATCACAAGGCCGCTTGAAAGAGAAGGAGGTACGGTCAAAGTAAAAAGCAGCGCTATTAAAACCGCTTCTCCATTGTAAAAAACGGTTTTTTTCTTAAAAATATTCTTTGCCGCCCATTCAAAGCCCCATGAGCTTAAAAGGCTCAAGGTCAAAACTCGCAAAAAATCCCCTTTAAAAAAAATAGCCCCTGCGATCAAAACGGGCAAAAGCGCTCCCGTATACCCCCAAAATAGTTTAGGGACAGAATCCTGCGTATGAATATGCGGCGGCCATGTTTCAACGTAAGGGGACATGGGATTTCCTTTTTGGAACGGCCTTCTCGGACTGATCAATCACAGAGCGCAAAAGCTTAAGCATCGGTCGTTGCGAAGGGCATATATAATGACAATTCCCGCATTCCGTACAACGGTCTAAGCCCCAAACCAAAGCTGCGTCAAAAACCTTATGTTCTATGGCAAGAGTGATCATGGCCGGAGAAATAGAAGCAGGGCAAACTTCTGCACATTTCCCGCACCGGATACATGGCTCTTCGGGTTTTGATTGAGCGATCTCTTTAGGGAGAGCTAAAACAGCATCTGTCCCGGCAAGAACTGAAGGTTCAAGGTCTTTTTGAGCAAAGCCGGACATCGGCCCCCCCATGATCACTTTATGAGGTTCGCGCATGACTCCTTTGCAGGCCTGAATCGCATCCCGCAAAGAGATCCCGAGCGGCAACCATAAATTCCTAGGCTCAACAATACATTCCCCCGCAACGGTCACGATCCTTTCATAAAAAGGTTTTTGCAACGCTACAGCCTCATAAACAGCAAAAGCCTCAGAAGGCGAAAAAACGGGGATTGAACCATTGTCTGAAAAAATCTCTCGAAGGTCGAGCGGGTAGATCGCAGGAAAGGTTTTTACTTCAAAATGGTTCCATTTTAAAAAATAAATTTTGCTTTTGACCAGCTCTAAAACCTCTGATTTATTTTCTTCGATCAACATGCATATTTTTTCCGCACCCGTCATCACCCTCAAAAGCTCCGCCCCTTTTAAAATTTCCACGGGATGGGACGTCGTCAGAAGATGTTCACAAGTCACATAGGGTTCAGGCTCACAGCCGTTTAAAATAAGCTTTCCGGGTTTCGCTTTCCGAGATCTCCGGATTTTAACGTGAAGAGGTTCCATCAAACGGTCCATGCTCACAAGCCCGGCATCTTTAAGGATTTTCAGGCTCTCCTCAAGGGGTAAGTTTTCCCAATTTTTCCTGGGTTTTGAAACATAGGTGTGGGTTTTAGGTTCTCCGTGCCTACGAATTTCTAAAGTCAAAGCCTCTTTACCGAATGCGTTCAAAGCGGGTGCGATCTTTTCTACGGTGCCGGAAAGGCTTGCATAGGCGGCGACCCCTTCTTCTCCTTCCGGTTCAGCGATCTTTTGGCCAAACTCCACACTCTCTTGAACGCGAACACACGGAGAAGATGCGAAAGGAAGGACAATGCGGACTTTTTCCGGAGGAAAAGGACGTTTGAGGGTCCAATTCAAGAGACTGGCATCTTTTTTCCCTTCAAGATGTATCCCGATCATGAGGGCCTCTGATTGAAGATTTAAATTTTGGGTATAACGCCTGCAAAATTCCCGAGGATCTTGTCGACCTGGATCCGTTCACGGAACATCTCTTTAAGGTTCCCGAATTGGCAGCTTTCAATATTCAGCCCGTCAATATCCGGGAGGCTTCCGAGGATCGGGATCCCCGTGAGATCATGAATGACTTTGGGGTTGGTCAATTCCGCGAGCGAATAATTGGTGATCGAAGTACGGTTAAAAATAACGCCCCGGACATCCAGCCCGCGGATCACTGCAGCATCTACGGTCAAAAGGGTGTGATTGATCGCCCCCAATCCCGCGTGAGATACGATCAAAAGCGGAAGTTTCAGGTCGTGGATCAGATTCGCCACATAATAATCTTTTTTGAGCGGGACCATGATGCCACCGATGCCCTCCACGATAATATAGTCATAATGCTTTTGAAGTTCGGCAAAGCTGCTTTTGATGCGGTCCAAGCTGATCTCTCTTTTTTCCAGCATGGCCGCCACGTTCGGGGCTAAAGGATTACGGAATCTCGTAGGGCAGATCAAAGGAGGAAATTCGTTTTCGGAAGCTTCCATTAAAAAAGCCGCGTCATTAGAGATGAGCCGTTCGTCAGGTCCATAACATCCTGTAGCGACCGGTTTCATCACGCCCACTTTAAGCCCGCGGTCTTTTAAGACGAGTGCGAGCCCGGCCGCGATAACGGTCTTGCCAACATCCGTATCCGTTCCCGTGATAAAAATACCCGCTTTCATATTTATTTTCTCCAAAAGCTATTCCGTGATCTCTTTGATCGAATCTTGAACAATATCCAATAATTTTATAAGTTCTTTTCCGGTCATGGCCAGAGGAGGCATGAGCACGATCACAGGCCCTAACGGTCTCAGAATCGCTCCTTTTGCTCTGGCGTGCTCAATGACCCGGATCCCGATTTTTTCTTTTGGTTCAAAGTTTTCTTTCGTCTTCTTGTCGCGGACAAGTTCGATCCCGATCATAACCCCCGCTTGGCGGATATCCCCGACATATTTTAGTGAGTAAAAATCCTTCAGCTTGTCAGCAAGAAGTTCGATCTTGGGTTGTAATTTTTCGAGTGTTTTTTGTTTTTCA
Organism: uncultured bacterium; assembly: GCA_964420575.1. GTDB lineage: Bacteria > Omnitrophota > Omnitrophia > Omnitrophales > Aquincolibacteriaceae > CAYQTU01. The sequence continues at coordinate 20,572 of CAYQTU010000009.1, read as the reverse complement.
AAGAGCTCAAGGCTCGCAAGCGCTGCGGCGCAAGCTAAAGGATTGGCGGTATAGGTATGACCGTGAAAGAAGGTCTTAAAATCCTCATACCGGCCGAGAAATGCTTCGTAAACCTCTTCTGTTGTTAGGGTTGCAGCAAGCGGTAAATAGCCCCCCGTAATCCCTTTTGCAACAGTCATGATATCCGGCGTTATTTTTTCATGCTCCGCCGCAAACATTTTCCCGGTACGCCCGAATCCGGTCGCCACTTCATCAAAGATCAGAAGGATATTATACTTTTTCGTGAGCGCTCTGGCACGGGAAATGTACCCGGCCGGCTGATCGATCATCCCGGCAGCTCCTTGCATCAGGGGCTCCATGACAAAAGCAGCGATCTCTTTGTGATGTTGTTTGAATATTTCTTCCATCGCTTTTAAAGATTCTTCTTTGACCTTTTGCGGATCGTTTGTTCCCGGCCAACGGTAAGCATAGGGTGAAGGAATTTCAAAAGTTTCGAAAAGAAGCGGTTTATAGATCTGATGGAAAAGATCGATCCCGCCGACGCTCACGGAGCCGAGCGTATCGCCGTGATAGGCATTTGTAAGTTTCGCAAATTTTTTCTTTTGCGCGTTCCCACGTTGCTGCCAATATTGGAATGCCATCTTAAGCGCGATCTCGACGGCTTCGGAGCCGGAATCAGAATAAAAAACACGTGTAAGCCCTTCGGGAGCAATCTGAACGAGCTTTTCAGCAAGCTCGATCGCTGTCGGATGAGTGAGCCCTAAAAAAGTGCTGTGCGCAATCCTGCCGAGCTGTTTTTTAACGGCTTGATCGAGCGCTTTGACTTGATGCCCATGGACATTACACCAAAGCGAAGAGACGCCGTCTAGATACTTTCGGCCTTCGCTGTCGTAAAGATAACACCCTTTCCCTTTTTCGATCACGAGCGCTTCGTCTGTCTGCCAGTCCCGCATCTGCGTGAACGGATGCCATAAGTATTTTTTATCTTTTTCGATCAGCTTTTTTTTATTCATTTTATTTTTTTATATTTTTCATAGCTTGGATCAGTTTTTGAATATCATTTCCCGTATGGGTGGCGGAAACAGTGACCCGTAAACGCGCCTTACCTTTAGGGACCGTGGGGTAACGGACCGCAGGGATAAAAATCCCTTCATCAAGAAGCGATTGGCAAGCGGCTAAGGCTTTCTTTTCATCACCAAGAATGACCGGAATAATCGCGGATTCCACAGGCGCCAGAGAAAAGCCGTTATTTTTTAACCCCGCTTCAATGGTATGGATATTTTCCCAGAGCTTTTCCCTTAAAACCGGCTCTTTTTCAATGATACAAAGCGCTTCGCGCGCAGCTTCGCATAAAACAGGCGGCAGCGCCGTAGCAAAAATAAAAGGCCTCGCTAAATTCACAAGATAATCGATCAGGATCCGGTCTGCGGCCACAAATCCTCCAAGCCCTCCGACCGCTTTCGAAAGAGTCCCCATGATCACATCAATTTTTGACGAACGGCTTCCGTCTTCGGTCGCCCCCCGTCCATGAGCGCCAAGGACCCCTGTCCCGTGCGCATCATCCACGACTAAAAGCGCATCGTATTTTTCTTTAAGCCGGATCAGTTCGTCCAGGTCCGCAAGGTCCCCGTCCATGCTGAATACTGTTTCTGTGACTAGAATTTTTCTTTTGACGGCTTTGTGTTTTTTAAGAAGCTCTTCGCATTTTTTATAATTTTTATGCGGAAAAATACGAAGCTCGGCCTTGGAAAGCTTGGCGCCATCTACAAGTGACGCGTGGCAGAGCTTGTCCATAATGATCACGGCCTCTTCTCCGGCAAACGCGGTCAAGATCCCCAGGTTGGCAAGGAATCCGGTCGCAAAAACAAGAGCGTTTTCTTTGCCTTTAAATTGAGCGATCTTTTCTTCCAGTTTTTGATGAGCGGTGGAAGTTCCGGAAATAAGACGCGCCGCCCCAGCGCCTACTCCGTATTCTTCGAGCGCTTTTTGGGCCGTTTGAACCACGCGGGGATGGCGGCTCAATCCCAAATAATCGTTACTGCAAAAAAGCAGGATCTCGCGCCCGCCTAATGATGCTCGCACTCCTTCGTGGTTCTCAAGCGTGCGGAGTTTTCGGTAAAGGTTCTGTTGCGCAAGTTGGTTCAGGTCTTCTCGGTAGGTTTGTTTCATATTTTCCGGAGCGCTATCGCGGCGACTTGACCGCCAAACCCCATAGAGATTTTCAAAGCCGTGCTAATGCTGCAGGGACGCATTTTAAACGGTGTATAATCCAAGTCGCATTGTTTATCTTTTTCTTCGAGCCCTACGGTGGGCGGAACAAAGTTATCATTCATCCCTAAAAAGGTCGCGATGATCTCTATCGCGCCTGTTGCCCCCAGCGTGTGACCGGTCATCCCTTTAATGGAGCTCATCGGGATCCTGTAAGCGTCTTCCCCGAAAGCTTCTTTTAGCTCAAGCGTTTCATAAAGATCGCCGTGCCTTGTTCCCGTGCCATGAAGGTTGAGATATTGTATGTCTTTGGGTTGAAGGTCCGCCCGTTTCATAAGGACCCTTAGGGTATGCGACAACGCATGTTCTCTAGGGCTGAATTGAATCGGATGCGTGCTGTCCTGGCCATGGGCCGCCTCGAGAATCTCGCCGTAGATCCTCGCGCCGCGCGCCTTGGCGTTTTCAAAAGCCTCCAGAAAAAGGACTCCGGCGCCATCTCCGACTAAAAACCCGTCTCTTTTTTTATCAAAAGGGCGAATCTCTTTTTTTGCGAGCGCTTTCATGCTCTTATATCCGCCAAGCATGAGCGGAGTGATCGATGCGTCCGTGGCCCCCGCCAAGCAATAATCGCACTGCCCCTCAGAGACCATCCGGAAACCAGCGATAACGGCAACCGTTCCCGTTGCACATGCAGCTACATAACATTTTGCGGGTCCTTTGATCTTCATGCGGCGCGCGATCCATTGATCCGCAAAATTCGGGACAGCATTAGTGTACATGCGGGCCCCCATAATAGCGCTCGGATTTCTCAAAAATCTTTCTTTAAAACGGTCTAAAGTGTACACTCCGCCTTTGCTTGAACTCACAGAAAGTCCGATATCGTAAGGGGCTATAGAGGAAAGATCGAAAGAAGCATCTTGAACGGCTTGTTCGGCAGCCGCGACCGCATATTGAATAAAGGGATCTAAAAGATGGGTCCCGTAACGTTTAGGGTTGAAATCTTTAACGCGAAACACAGGCGGAAAAGAATATCCGGAAACCTCGGAGGTCCCGGAAGGGTCTTTTCCTGAAAAGCCTTTTTTGAGATTGTCACAAAATACGGAGAGATCATTGCCGATCGGCGAAATGACCCCCATTCCCGTAACAACTACGCGGCGCTTCATATCTAATGCTTAATCCTTTCCGCGAAGATTTTACCTTATAGCGGCCGGGATTCAAAATGAAAGACTTGTCCCGTAACCTGCCGCATCAGATCCGACGAAAGATAAACCAAAAAATCTGCTACCTCTTCAGGGTCCGAAATTTTTTTGACCGGACTCCGTTCAAGGTTGCTCTGAAGTATTTGTTCAGGAAGGGTTTGGGTCATCGCAGATGTCATAAACCCGGGGTTTACGGCATTGACTAAGATATTCTTTCGCCCCAGCTCTCTGGCTAAAGTTTTTGTCATAGCGATCAACCCGCCTTTGGAGGCCGCGTAATTTGAGGCCCCGTGAAGCCCTTCCAGCCCGGCCCGGCTAATAACGGTGAAAATTTTGCTGGGTTTTTTCCTGAAAAGAAGCGGCAAAAGCTGCTGGGTCAGATAAAAAGGGGCTTTAAGATTTACATCGATCACGCGTTGCCATTCTTCTTCTGACATTTTCTCGATCATCGCATCCGCGGTCGCGGCTGCGTTATGGATCAAAACATCGAGATCCTCTGTTTCCCGCTTAAAAGAAGCCGTAAAGCGGTTTATAGATTCCGTAAGGCTTAAGTCCGCCAGATATCCTTTTGCGCCGAGTTGTTGGAGCTCTTCTGCGGTTGCGGTGGATCTGAAATAAGTGAAGAAAACTCGAGCGCCTTGAGCAACGGCTTTCCGGACAAAAGTTTGCCCGAGCTTACTCGTCCCCCCTGTGATCAGAATGGTTTTATCTTTAAGCAGGGATTCCAAGATCAGAACATCGCCCCAAGGGCTTGAGAGGTTGCGCAAGAGCAGGCTTTGCTGTGATCTTCCATTTCAAAACCTGCGCGTTCCAATAAATCTTTATCCTCTTGCAGAGGGTTCCCGCCGGTGGTCAAATACCCGCCAACCACAAGACCATTGACCCCTCCTCGTAGAGCTTTCTCCTGAAAATAAACGCCGAGGTTCAGCTCCCGACCGCCGGCAAGTTTAATGTTCGCTTGAGGATGAATAAAGCGATAGACCGCCGCGGTTTTTAACACTTCCACCGGGTCGATGGGCCGCTCTTTTTCGAGAGGGGTCCCGGGGCGTGGGTTTAAAATATTGACCGGAAGGCAATGGATCGGGTACTTCTTAAGTTCAAAGGCCAGACGCACACGGTCTTCGCGACTCTCCCCCATCCCCAAAATACCGCCGGAGCAAATTTCTACACCGTTCTCTTTTAAAAATCCCAGGGTCTCCATACGCTCATCATAAGTATGGGTTGAAACGATCTTAGGATAAAATTCGCGCGAACACTGCAGGTTATGGTTGAATCGCCGCAATCCGGCTTCTTTTAAGGCCCGGATCTGCTCTGCGGTCAAATTCCCCAAGGAACCATCCAAACGAAGACGGGTCTTTTCGCTCAACAGCTGAAAAGTCTTCAGGACCTTGTGAAATTCCGCATCATTTAAAGTCTCGCCGCTTGTGACCACACAAAAACTTTGTATGCCTTGGGCTTCACAGCGCTTCGCGATCGCAAGCACTTCTTCAGGCTCCATAAGCGGGTAACGCTTCACGCCGGTTTGATAATGTGCGGACTGGGAGCAGAAACCGCAATCTTCAGAGCATAAATAACTTTTGGCATTCACGAGAGAGCAGAGGTCGGGCCGGCGAGAGCGGTTAGAAAGCATGATCTCATGCGCGGCATCCAGAAGGGCATCGACCCCGGCATTGTCTTCGATCCCGGCAAGGGACAAGGCGTCCTCCAACGAGATCTCGCCGCCAGTAAGTACTTTTGTTTTAAGCCCTTCGATAAAAGATCTCAGGCTATGAGCATTCGGTTGTTCCAAGAAAAGCTCCTTAGCTCGAAGAGGATTAGAGCTGGGGTATTAAGCCTGCGCAAAAACTTCGCGGGCCACGATCCCGACCACGCCGAGCGCCACTGCATTTTCGCCAAACGCTGAGGGAATAATCTTCACGGGCGTTGCGGCTTCTTCAACGGCCCATTCTTTAACGGTCGTCTTGACCGAATCTAAAAGCGGGGCGCCGCAATCTTCGATGCCGCCCCCGATCACAACCACTTCGGGATTGAGGAGGTTAACGATGAAGGCGATCTTTTTCCCGAGATCCTGTCCGGCCTGCTCCACGACCTTAAGGGCAAGAGGATCTTTATCTTTAACGCTCTTAACGATGTCTTTGAACGACAATTTATCCAAATCGCCTTTAACCAGGTCTTTTAAAATCGAGGTCTCGCCTTTCTCAATTCGTTCCCGAGCATGCCGCACCATTCCGATATCCGCTTCCCAGCGCCCGAGTTGAGTGGCGATCTTAAAGGCATAATCTTTGCTAGCATGAGCGCTGGTGATGCCGAGCTCGCCGGCTGCGCCGTTCGCACCGCGATAGATTTCTTCATTAATTAAGATACCGCACCCTACGCCCGAGAACATATAGACCATATGCCGTACATCACGGTCCAGCCCGAGCCATTTTTCACCCAATACCGCGGCATTCGCATCGTTCTCAACAAAGGCTGGAATGTTGAGCTTCCGTTCGAAGGTGTCTTTAATAGAAGAACAGACGGAGATATCTTTATCGCCAAGGCTTTGAGGCCAGCGGATCGTCCTGCCGCGTTCGTCGATGATGCCGGGAACGCCCACCCCTACGCCTACGATTTTAGTTTTATCGATCTCTGCTTTTTCGATGATCTCTGAAGCAAGTTCAACCATTTGGTGAATGACCCGTTCGGAATTTTCAGGGGCTCTTTCCCGCTTCACTTCGCTGATCACGTTGATCTCGAGATCGACCAGAACGCCGACCATGCTCATCATGTTTAATCCAACTCCGACAATGTAGCCGGCTTTAGGATTTAATTCGACCAAAACAGGCTTCCGACCACCCGTAGATTCGTCAAGCTCTCCTTCGATCACAAGGCCTTTTTTGATGTAGTGATTCACATAGTTGGAGACCGTGACGATGTTCAGCTCGGTAAGTTTAGAGATGTCGGTCCTGGAAATGGGTCCGTTCTTGCGGATCACTTCAAGAATAGAGAGGTTTTTGCGCTCTTTATCAGTAAGGATCCTGTCTTTGAGCATTTGTTTGATCATCATAAAATGGTTGTTCCTTTCAAAAAAGGCTGTTTCTCTAACATCTTTATTTACCGTTATATAAGCGTCACTTTAGACGCTCATTTTAACTCCAATTAATGCTTTTTCAAAGCATTAATTGAGTGTTTTAGAAATTACTTTTTAAAGAAGTCTTCTGAACTGAGAAGGTCTTCGGCTTTCTTGGCGACGGGGTCTTGGTGAAAATATTGCTGGATAATTCCATTTTTAAGATAATTCGCGATGGCAACGAGGGTCATACCCTGGTCCAAAGCCAAATATTGCTGGTTCACTTGGTTGTTGCGGGTGTTCACCGAATCATAAAAGCCATATTCCCCATAAATGTCATAGTTCAGCAGCTTCCGGATGTTCTTTATCGCATCTTGAGGCAATGCGTCTAAGGCTAAAAAGCTGACATGGGGCGTAATAATCCCCTTATCTGGATAACCTTTAACACCGAGTTTTTTGACCCCGAATTCACCGTATTGCCAGCTCCGTCCGTTCGTAATCGCTGCCGGAGAAATCCCCCAAACAGGGTATTTCTTTTCTTTTAGGGCATAATGACGGTGAAGCTCCGTAGCGATCTTGTTATTCAGCCCCAATCCTTTTTCTCCGAGCTCTCTTTCTTTAAGCACAAGGGTCGGCATCAAAAACTCAAAAAGCGATCCGCCCCAGCTTGGAACAAATTTTTTTGAACCGTCTTTATAATAACCTTGAAAATAGTTCACCTTGTCCCGTTCGACCCATTTCCCCTGGGGCTTTTGGTTCTGCCATTCCCAAACCTCGGGCGCAGTCCGATAAAGATACCACCAATGTTCGCGAGGAAGATCGCCTTTTCCAATGCCATAAAAGCTCATGGCGCGCGCCTCGGTCACCAGCATCCCGTAATGGTAAGGCGTAAAGCTGTTCCGGACACAATCGTAACCGATCATCAGGTGGTTGTTTTCCGGATCTAAAAATTCCTGGAAATGGAATTCATCCAAAAAGCGCGTGGCTTCTTCGGCAATCTCCCCGGGAAAAGCTTGCCGAAGGACCACAAAAGCGACCGCGAGCCACCCATTATCAACGCTGGAAACGAATTCCCGCCCTACTGCAAGTTTAGTGGTTTCGTAAAAATTATAAAAGAACCCTTTCCATCGCTTAACTTCCCGAAGGGTCTTAAGGACCGCTTTTATTTTGGCTTCAGCTTGAGCTCTTGTGATCAATCCCAGCTCCATAGCCGCAACAGCGCCCATCAGGTCCATCGCAATGTTCGTGGGTGAAGTGTATGTTGCAACAAGAGGAAAATCCCCGGTCTTAACGTGATCTACAACCAGGAAATGTTCGGCATTCACTGCGTTTTCAAAGTACCGCCAGGTGTCTTGAGCAATCTTTAAAAGGAATTCTTTATCATCCTTCGTTTTTAACAGTTCTTGCCGGCGGCGGGCATCCAGGGCGACGTGAGGGAACCCTTTAAGATTATCTAAAGTGCTTTCAAAGCCAACCTCCGGGCCTCCGAAGAAAACGATCTCATCCAAGCTTAATTTCCCGGCAATGGGCTTTTCCCGGGCCAGTACGGAAAAGGATATCCGGTCCAACTGATCCAGATCGATGCCTTTAAAAAAAGATATGGGAAGCACGACATTATTCCAACCGCTGTTTTCCCGGCAAGCCTCGGTGATGTCCCGGACAACGGTCTTGCCCATCCAGTCCGTTACGGCAACGCGGACGCGACCGTCAAAAGAGGCGGCTGTTGTAGACCGAACTTGACACTTCAAAGCAAAAAAATGCGCGGCGCTCATATCCAGTCTGGAAAGAGAGCTCCGGAAAGTCAATTGTTCCTGTTTTTTAAGATTGAACCCCGCTGCCAGAGAGTACCCGCGGTGCATGCTCCGAGCGTCTTCTTTATTCAGCTCCAGTTTGGTTTTTTTATTCTTTCCGTTCTCGACCTCCCAGGTCCCGCCAAGAAGGTTCTTGAGTTGCCCGGAATTAAAATCATCTATCACTTTAAATTGGGCGGAAGTTAATAAAGATTTATTGGGAGGCACAAGATCATAAATATGAAGAATGTCCAACTCCTCTTCGCCCGGTGCGGGTTCAAGCTGTTGGATGTATGTCTCTTTGGGTTTTTGCGGAGTAAGGCTTTGAGAGTTGTCTTTTTGAGGCGTTGTCGCGGCGAAAAGATTGGCGGCAGAAAAAGAGATCGCTAAGACCCCCAGAAAGAAAAAAACGCTTCCCAGGTTTTTTTTCAAACCTGAAAAACGTTTCTTTTCTCTTTTCATTTGAAGGTTCAGCCTAGCGTAACTTCTACGCGATGGGTTTTCCCGTCATGGAGATCGGGGATAAGGTTGGTTTTTTGTTTCTTCCCGTCAACAAGCAGCTCGGTTACTCCTTGTCCGGTCCCTTTCGGATTTTTGACTTCAATCATGTATGTGGTCCCCCGGAAAAGCCTCTTTAAGGTATATCCGGTCCATTTTTTAGGGATTACAGGATCAACAATCAGCCCTTCTGCCGTCGGACGGACCCCCAACATCCAGTTGAGCACCACAACGGCATACCAAGCGGCTGAGCCCGTATACCAGGTCCAACCCCCGCGGCCATTGTTAGGAGAATCGGGTCCATCCACGTTCCCTGGGGTTACATAGGGTTCACAATAATAAAGGTCAGGCTCAAGGCCACGAAGTGCCGGATTGAAACTTTTATAAACCTGGTAAGCCTGTTCTCCGTCACGCAGCATTGCCTCGGCTTGAACGGCCCAGGTGCCAGCGTGAGTATAAAGTCCGCCATTTTCTCTTACGGACGGGGCATAACGAGTGATGTATCCGATCGTGGGATCTGTTTTGTTATAACCCGGAGTAAGAAGAAGCGGTCCGTATTTTTTATAAAGCATCTTGCGGGCAAAGCTCATGGCTTTTTGAGCCCGGTCGTTATCGGCAATGCCGGTGATCACGGCCCAGGTTTGACAATTCAAGAAAATTTTCCCGGTTTCGCAGGTTTTGCTCCCAAGCGGGCGGCCGTCATCGCGAGTAGCTCCTAAATACCATTCTCCGTCCCATCCATGTTCGTTGACGGCTTGTTTTAACGCCTTGGCGTGCTTGAGGTATTCGGAGGCTTTGGATAGATCTCCGCGTTTTTCCATGATCGGCGCTATTCGGTTCAGAATGCCATAAAGAAAATGTCCGAGCCAGATTGATTCCCCTTTCCATTTGACGCCCACATGGCTCAATCCGTCATTCCAGTCGCATTCTCCGATCAGCGGTAACCCTCTAGGAGAAAACCTTGTTAAAGCCTTATCGATCGCTCTTAAGAGATGGTCATAAAGCGGACCTTGGGTTATCTTTTTTTGAGGGTCTTTGGGATCCGGCAAAAAGTCAACCGGGACATCCAGGATCTCAAGATCATGAGTTTCATCAAGATAGTTCAGGGTGATAAAATCCAGCCACAAAAGATCGTCGGAACAGTTGGTGATTGCCCCGATGTTGGTCCCGTGATGCCACCAGTGATATACCGTGCCGTCAGGAAATTGCTGGGCCGCATGAAGCAGGATCTGCTTCCTGGCCAGTTCGGGGCGTGTCGCAAAAAAGATCTGACAGTCTTGAAGTTGGTCGCGGAATCCGTATCCCCCGCTGGATTGGTAGTAAGCGCATTTCGCCCAAAGGCGCGCCGAGATCGCCTGATACTTCATCCAAATATTGGTCATGAAATTCAGCGCTTCGTCCGGCGTCTGCACTTCCGTCGCATGCACAAAAGAGTCCCAAAGCGCTTTTACTTTATGAAGTTCCTGGTCGGCTGTTTTTAAATCGGAGTATTTTTTAATGATCCGTTCAGCCTCTTCGCGAGAAGGCGTAGACCCCAAAGTAAATACCACGGTCTTAGACTCGCGCGGCGCAAGCTCCACATCCACTTGCAGGCTGGCGCTCGCGTCGCCCCATTTTCCTTCCGAGCCACGGCATTTGCCCTCCACAACCGCGGCCGGGGCATAAATTTCGCCGTATCGCCCCAAAAAAGATTCTTTGTCGCCGTCATAAGCCACCGGCTTTGGGCTTGCAGCATGAAAACCCTGCAAAGGTTTTTCGGTCATCCCGGTGGAAATGAACCCCGGCACAAGCGGCGCGCGCTTTAACCCGTGAATACATCCGTTCTTCCGATCGATCCATGTCTCAATAAAGGTTTTGTGGAATTCCCGGTGGGTATCCGACCAGTTGCCGAGGCACCAATCAAAATAAGAAAAAAGACTGAGGCGGCGCTTTTTCCCCGACTCGTTCGTCAAGACCACTTTCCAAACTTCAACTGGGTCTTCAACGTCCACAAAAACGGTTTTTTCAAAACGGATGCCGTAAAGCTTGCTTGAAAGGACTGAATAGCCTTGCCCGTGGCGGACTTCAAAAAAATCATATTTGGGCATACAAGGTTTCCAGGTCCCGGACCAGTAATCCCCGTTATCTTTATCGCGCAGGTAAATATATTTGCCCCAGTTATCCCGGATCAGGTCTTGATCCCATCGCGTCACTCTGGAAAGATTGGAGTTCTCTCGCCAGGAAAAACCCGAGCCGGTCTGGGTTTCAATGAGCCCGTAATCACCGTTAGAGATCACGTTCGCCCAAGGGCGCGGCGTATCCGGACGCGTAATAACATATTCCCGACCGTCTGCCGAAAAATAACCGTACGGGGATTCGAACTTTTTTCCTGGAACGTTGGCTGGGGTTGTTTTTTTATTCTTTTTGGATTTCAATTTCGCTGGCATTTACAAAAAACTCCTTTATGCTGATCTCTCTTATCTTCTGGAAAAGGCGGCTTGTGCTACTCGGATTGCTTCAAGGCTCCGTTAAGAACCGGGGTTAATTCTTGCATGGCTTCTGCAGCGGTCTGTTTTCCGTTAAAGACCAGATCAAGTTTGGGGACGATATACTTTTCTTCGATCTCTCGCCATCCGGCGTGGAATGGACTAAAAACCGCGTATTGAATCGCATCGTTCAACATTTTTTTATTAGCGGGCGGCTGATTGTCCGACGCCCAAGCGTCGCTTTGCGCCACTTTAATGCGCGCGGGCTGTGCAAGGCCTTTTTTAGCAAACTGGATTTGCCCTTCAGGTCCCGTAAGCGCTTTTATGACTTCCCAAGCTTCTTTTTTGTTCTTTGCTGATTTTAAAATAGCGTATCCGGTCCCGCCGCATCCAAATCCGCGTTTCCCTTCCGCATTTTTAGGGAACATCGCCACATCCCACTCAAAATTATAGTTGCGGAACTGAGGCGTGTCCCAAATCCCGGAAAGAAACATCGCGATCTGCCCTTTGGCGAACATGCGGTCGGCTCCCATTCCGAAATTAGTAAAAGCAACGGGCGTGGGCATTACTTCATAAAGATTGCTGAGGTCGGCGTAGAACTGTAGACCGGCAACGGCTTTAGGATCAGCCAAAGTGATTTTTTTCGGATTCTTAACATCGTCGACGAAATTAGCCCCATTCCCATAAATGAAATTCCTCCAGGCCCATCCGTAAAAACCATATTGGATAATCCTTCCGGTTTCATCTTTCTTGGTAAGGTCGCGAGCGATACGAAGCATGTCGCTCCAGTTCCAATCATCCGTCGGGTATGGAATCTTCGCTTCATCAAAAAGTTTTTTGTTATAGAACACACAAGCAAATGGCGCAATGTCCCGGGGAACGGCCAGGAGCTTCTCTTGGTAAGTAAACCGGTCGATAATCTGAGGGAAAAAGTCTTGCTTGGAAAAAGCCCCGGCATCCGCAGCAATATAAGGTTCCAGGTCTTCCAAAACCCCTTTGGTTGCGAAAGTAACAAAATAGTCGACTTCCGTGGCGATGATATCGGGAGCTGCTCCGCCGGCAATCCGGGTCAACACCTTGCTGGCATATCCTGTGTACGGAGTATGCTCAAAAATGATCTTGATGTTAGGGTGCTTTGCTTGCCATTCGCTTAATGCGGTAGTAATGATGTCGATCTCTTCGGGGGTTCCCCAAAAGCTGACCTTAACTTCTACAGCCCCTTTAGAATCTGTTGAAGCAACGGGCCCGCACCCTCCTGCCAAAACTAAGATCGTTAAAAGCGCACAGAGAGTCTTTGCCCAACGGCTCTTAGACATGAGAAAATCCCTTTTTCTGAATGGTTTTTATTCGTTTTGCGTGAAGGTGCTTGTTTTGTTTAGATGCAAAATGATAAAGTTCCGAAATTATACCATACGCCCTTTTGATGTCAATTAAGTCAGCACCTGCCCCCGCTCGGGAACCTCGGCTTGATCACCCTCTGGGCAAGCCCATTTTTTGCAGGACTCGATCCAGGTCATCGAGAGAAAAATACTGGATCTCAATGCGGCCCTCTTTTTGATTCTTTCTCGGATAGATCTTGGTTTGTGTCCCGAGAAAATGGGTCAAGCGTGTTTCAAGGTCTACGATCTCAGCGCTTAAATGACGCGCGGTTTTAGCTTTCCTCTTGTGGGCAAGACTTCGCCCGACAATGGCTTCCACTTGGCGCACAGACAGGTTTTCTTCGACGATTCTTTTCGCCATTTGTCTTTGGTGCTCGGGAGTTAAAAGCCCGAGGAGGGACCTTGCGTGCCCTGCGGAAAGCCTCCCGTCAGCGAGATAGCGTTTCACTTCATCGGGCAAGCGCAATAAACGAAGCGTATTGGCTACCGTCGCCCGGTTCTTCCCTACCCGCTTCGCCACATCTTCTTGAGAAAGCATGCGCTCTTCAACTAAACGTTGGTACGCCTCAGCTTCCTCAATAGGATTCAAGTCCTCGCGTTGGATATTTTCGATAAGTGCCCACTCTAAAAAATCTTCCGAGGCAACATCTTTAAGCACGACCGGGATATCGCTCAAACCACAAACCTGAGCGGCCCGAAGGCGCCTTTCCCCACAAATAAGGCGGTATTCATTTCCGTTGATCTTTTTAACGATGACCGGTTGCAGGATCCCTTTTTCGCGGATCGAATCTGCGAGTTCATGAATAGCTTCATCGTTGAAAATTTTACGCGGCTGATCGGTATTGGGAAGGATCTGAGTTATAGGGACCAGCTGAAAACCCGACGCCTGGGCAGGCGTTTCGGTTATTTTCGAAACGGGCGGCGCAGGCGTAAATGTTGTTTTGCTTGGAATTGGAACCGGATTTTGTCCGACAGGTGTTGTTTGTTCTTTGTAGCTGTCAGGGATCAGCGCGCTTAGTCCTTTTCCTAGAACTTTTTTCATAATAAAGCTCCTTTATGTCTGATGGGATTTAGAGATTTAATTCGTTTGCCCGGCCGCAATTTGTTCGCCCGCATCTTGGACCGCCTGATTTTCTGCTGCGGCCGCTTGCGGTGGAGCAGAGATTTGTTGTTTATCTGTTTCTGATCCGAACCGCATAAGGAATTCCTTGGCAAGCTCAACATACCCTTGCGACCCTCGACTATGGGGATCATAAATCACTGCGGGTTTGCCAAAGCTCGGGGCCTCGGAAAGCTTAACAGACCTTGGGATGATGTTAGAAAACACTTTGTCCTTAAAATAGTTCCGGACCTCTTCGATCACTTGTTGGGTTAAATTAGTGCGAAAATCCGCCATAGTTAAAATAACCCCGCCAAGCTCAAGGTTGTTATTCAAATTCTTTTTGACCAGCTGGTAGGTGTTTAAAAGCTGACCAAGACCCTCTAAAGCATAATACTCACATTGAAGAGGAATAACAACATAACTACTTGCAGTTAAAGCATTTATGCTTATAAGGCCAAGCGATGGAGGACAATCAAGAAAGATATAATCATATTCATTCACTATTTTCTTCAATAACTCAAGAAGAACAAACTCGCGTTTTTCTTGACTAATCAAATGCATCTCTGCTCCGGCTAAATGAGCATTGGACGGGATTAGAAATAGGTTCTCAATCGCTGTGCTTTTAATGATCTCGGATGGATTTTTGTTATCCACAAGAAGTTGATAAGCTGTGGATTCATTTTCATTTTTTTCTATACCAAGTCCGCTTGTAGCATTACCTTGCGCGTCTAGGTCTATAAGTAAAATTCTTTTGCCTACTTGAGCTAAAACTGTTGCTATATTGATAACTGACGTTGTTTTGCCAACGCCGCCTTTTTGATTAAAAAACGAGAATATTTGTCCCATAAGACCTCCGTTGTTTCACGTGAAACATTCTTTCCTTTGGATGTATTTTCGGCACATTTAACAACATTTTACACATATTTTTTTATTCATCAACATTTTTATCGCTTACGTACTATTCCTACGTATACTCAAACTCTTTGGACAAAAGCCTTGTTCCACGTGAAACGCTTATTCCGAAAATGTGTTTTTAGTTGGGTATGAAAGCGCTATATGGACAAGCTTTATAGCTTGAATAAATGACGGCCTTTTATGAAAAAGCTGATCAGGAAGCAGGCTTTTTTAAATTAAAGCTTGTCGCTTTTCTGTTTTTTTTCGAGATAAACGACAAGCAGGGAAAGATCGCATGAGGAAATGCCGGGGATCCTGGAGGCCTGTCCGATAGATTCCGGAGAGATCTTTTTGAGTTTTTCTCGGGCTTCCCGGCTAATTCCGACTATTTCATCGTAGTTGGTTGCCGAAGGAATTTTTCTTTTTTCGAATTTTCTAAATCGGTAAACTTCTGTTTTCTGGCGCGCGATATAGCCTTCATATTTGATCTCTGTTTCAAGAAAATGAATTTCATTATTTGAAAGACAGCTTTGGTGTAACTTATTTTCTAATAACTGTTTATAGCTTACATCAGGACGCTTTATATATTGATATAGCGATCCATTTTTTGTAAATTTTTTTTGTAATGCAAGCATGTCCTCTTGTATTCTTTTTTGCCGTTCTTGAAAATCCAAAAAGGTTCCGTCCGAAATAAGACCGATCTCATGACCGTAGGGCATCAGACGTTCATCCGCATTATCCTGGCGCAAAAGCAGCCGGAACTCTGCCCGTGACGTGAACATCCGGTACGGTTCGTTTGTCCCGCAAGTGACCAGGTCATCGATCAATACCGCGATGTAGGCCTCGGTGCGGTCTAAAATAAATTCGCTTTCTCCTCGCAATTTTTTGACAATGTTAAGCCCGGCCATAAGCCCTTGCGCCGCCGCCTCTTCATAGCCTGATGTGCAATTAATCTGTCCTGCAAAATACAGCCCCTGGATCTTTTTATTTTCAAGGGTGTGTTTGTGCTGTGTGGGAGGCGTTGCATCATATTCGATTGCGTATCCAAATTTTAAAATCTCCGCGTTCTCAAGCCCGCGGATATGATGCAGCGCGGCGTCCTGAACGTCTTTCGGAAGGGAGGTTGGAAAACCATTAACATAGATCTCGCAAGTATCGCGTCCTTCCGGCTCTAAATAAATTTGATGGCTTTTTTTGTCGGGAAATTTTACCACTTTGTCTTCGACCGAAGGGCAGTATCGAGGCCCGATCCCAACGATCCGCCCGGCATAAAGCGGGGAGCGGTGAAGGTTCTGCCGGATAATTTCATGCACCTTTTCGTTTGTATGGGTTAAATAACAGGACATTTGTTCCACGGCCAAATGTTTTGTTCTGTAAGAAAAAGGATGCGGAGGTTCGTCGCCTTTTTGTTCTTCCAGAATATCCCACTGTACGCTTTGTTGATGGATTCTCGGGGGAGTCCCGGTTTTAAAGCGCACAAGCTCTATTCCTTGTTTCCGTAAAGACTCCGAAAGGCCGACCGCCGGAGGTTCGTCGCGCCGCCCGGCGGGATAATGTTCTTCGCCGACATGGATCAGTCCTTGTAAAAAGGTCCCTGTGGTTAAAACGACATTATCGCCAAAGAACTCTTCTCCGTTGTCGGTCCGGACTCCGTAACATTTCTGATCCCGAACTAAAAGCTCAACGACTTGTCCCTGTTTTAGCGTAAGGTTTTTTTCGGCTTCGAGCGTTTTTTTCATGTAAAGCTCGTACTGTTTTTTATCCGCCTGCGCGCGCGGCGCCCAAACCGCCGGACCTTTAGAAGTGTTCAACATCCGGAATTGGATCCCCGTCGCGTCTGTGGCGAGGCCCATCTCGCCGCCAAGCGCATCGATCTCACGGACAATGTGCCCTTTGGCCAATCCGCCTATGGCTGGATTGCAGGACATTCGCGCAATAGCTTGAACGTCCATAGTGATCACAAGAACGGGAAAACCGCAGCGGGCGATCGCTAAAGAGGCTTCAACGCCGGCGTGACCGGCTCCTACAATGATGGCTGCGTATCGAGAGTTTTTCTTCATGGATTTCCCAGGCCGCCGGCATAACTAACCCCTCTTAGGCGGACAAACCGAACGACTATCTGTCTTCGTGGTGCAGAACGATAACGATTCGATTGATAAAGATCTGATGGATGATCGAAAAGAGGTTTTGTAAAAACCAATAAAGCGTGACCCCTGCAGGCATGTTATAGCACATGAACCCCAAAAAAATGGGCATGAACCAATTCATCATCATAGCTTGTTCGGGAGCCGCTCCGGGCTGCTGGGGCATAAGTTTCTGTTGCCCGATCTGAGAAAAAACCATAAGGATCGGGAGCAGATTCAAAAAACTGCCGAGCATGGGAATCGTGAAAGGAAGCTTCATAAAATGATCCGGCGCAGAAAGGTCCTTGATCCACCAGATAAAAGGGGCCCCGTGAAGCTCTATAGCTTCCGGAAGCAACCGGAACATGGCAAAAAAGACCGGGATCTGCAACAGGATCGGCAAACATCCCGCAACAGGATTGACCTTGTTGCGTCTGTAAAGCTCCATGGTTTCGCGCTGCATTTTTGCAGGATCGTTTTTATAGCGTTCTTGGATTGCTTTTTGTTTAGGCGCAAGGGCCTGCATTTTTTTTATCGAGGCGTAACTGACATGCGTCAGCGGGGCAAACAAAAGCTTGATCAATAAGGTAAGGATCACGATCGCCCATCCGAAATTATGCGTAAAACCATACAAAAATTTCAGGACGATCAGGAGCCATGTCTTAAAAAGGCCAAAAAAGCCCCGCGAGAAAACACTTTCAAATCCTTCTCCAAAAGACTTCAGTTCTTCGTACCGTTGTGGTCCGGCATAGATCAAAAAGCTCCGCTCTTTTTCGTCCCCGGCCGGGATAGAAAGAGGTTCCAGGATCATTTCGCCCAACAAAGAGGTTTCGTTGGCTTTCGCTTCGCTAGCGACGATCTTTCCGTCGGGTTTGATCAAAAGCGCAAAATATTTTTTGATGAACCCGGCCCAAGCGGTCCCCGGAGGAGCGATAAAGGTTTTTTTCTTTAATTTATCCACGCCGGAGGTTTTGATCTTATCGGAATACGCTACCGCGTCATAAAAACCTTGTTGCTGATGAAAATCTTTTTCATAGTTCATGCTGTAAGCCATCTCTAATGAAAAATTCTTTTCTCTCGGAGAAAGGTTCTTGATGCGGATCTTAAGGTCAATGACCGGCGCATTATTGTGGGCCGTGTATTCTTTGGTCAGGGAGTATTCGCCGGGGATTTCATAGACGAAGCTGTATTTTCCGTTTGCAGAATCCGCTTTCTCAAGCCTAAAAACGGTCTGAGAAAGCTTTGCGGTTTCATGTAAGACGTCTAAACCAAAAATGCCCTGCGTCTGCGGGTCGCTGCTGAAAAAATCAGTTTGAGTAAAATCCCTCCGCCCGGGCTCTCCTCGATAAGCCAGCTTCGAAACAGTTCCTCCCAAAGTAGAGAACTCTATTTTGTAGAGATCGTTCTGGAAAACTTCAAAAGAAGGGCGTTCGGCTTTTTCGAGGATCTTTTCTGCCGGCGCCTCGGTTTTCAAGGAAGAAGGTTTTTGTTCTTTCGAAAGCTCGGCGGTCTGAACGGGTGCGGGCTTAAAGGCTTCCGGATAAATCCACTTTAAGATCGGTTGATAAAAAACGAGGATCAATAAACAAAGAACAATAGCTTTGATGTAATTTTTTTCCATTTTTTTCCTTACCGAACAGGGTCAAAGCCGCCCGGATGAAAGGGGTGGCATTTCAAAAGACGCCTCAGGGCAAGAAATGCTCCCGCAAAGATTCCTTTTTTTTCTATGACTTCCTGCGCATAAACAGAACAGCTGGGATAAAACCGGCAACACGGACCCCAGAGCGGGGAAAGGCAAAAGCGGTAAATTTGGATTAAAAAAATAAACGCCTTTCTCATAAATATGCCTCGGCTTTTTTTACCGCTTTTAAAAAATCTTCCCGGAGCTGTTCGTAAGAGATCCTTCCGGAACTTTTCCGCGCTTTTACAAGGATATCCGCGCCCGGCCTAAGCCGCTGTTGTTGCCGGCGAAAAATCTCCCGTATCCTTCGCTTAAAAACATTTCTTTTTGCGGCGTGAGGTTCCGTTTGCCGGCTGATCATTATGCCCAGCCGCGGTTTGCTTGCCGCGCTGGCCTCCCCGCAAAAACCAACCCAAACGGCCAGAAAGTCCCCGCGCACCATTTTTCCTCTTTGGACAAGCGTTTTAAAATCCGCCTGTTTTTTTATTCTTTGCGCAGGACGGAATTTTTGATCGATTTCCAAGGATTAATAAATGGGGATAAGTTTTTTCCTGCCTTTTTTGCGACGGCGCCAAAGGACTTTTCGTCCCCCTTTGGTGCTCGTACGGGCAAGAAAGCCGTGCTTGTTTCGACGTTTCCGTTTGGAAGGTTGATAGGTTCTTTTCATGAGGGCAGGATTATAGTGAAAATCGATCTGAATATCCAGCGTTTTATTTTAAGACCTTCCTTTTACCGCGGCATGATCGGGTTTTTCTTGGGGGTTTTTTATTTTTTTTGGATTCAATGTAGACAAAATTTTTTTCTGCGATACAATAAAGGCTCTTTCTTGAAGGGCGACTTTTTCCCCGTGTTTTTTGATTAAGAGAGGTTTTCTTTTCTAATTTTGAACTTGTTAATAATTTGTGCATAATTTTTTAACTGTTTTTTAGTTTTTATTAAATCAAGAATACAATATTAAAAAATTTTAATTTTACCATACTAATTTCCTGTGGAAAACTTGTCAAATAGTTCTGATTCGAAAAACCCGTCTTCTTCTTCCCCCGCTCGAGAGGATTTCCTTTCTGTTTGGGAAAAAATCTGTGCCATTTTATCGAAAGAATTAAGTGAGCGTTCTTTTAAAACTTGGTTTGACCCGGTTTCGATCTTGGCGCTAACTGCAGACTCTTTAACTTTAAGCGTCCCAGACAGTTACTACGGAAAGTGGCTTGAAACCCATTATCAAAATTTAATCTCTTCGGCCGCTGAGGAGGCCTTAGGACATCCTCTTAAGGTGCTTTACCAGGTCGTTGAGCTCCCGCTTTCTTCGGCCCCCTCACTTCCTCCCGCGCCGAGTCCCAAAGAGCCTTCTGAGGAGGTTCTCTTAGGCGGGTTAAACCGAGGATATACTTTTGATGATTTTGTTATTGGCCCCGGGAATCGTTTTGCTCACGCCGCCGCCGTCGCTGTAAGTGAAGCCCCTGCAAAGCAATACAATCCTCTTTTTATCTACGGTCCGGTCGGTCTCGGGAAAACCCATCTTCTACAATCTATCGCGCATGAGATGAAAAAGCGCCATCCTCATTTTAAAATCTTGTACATTTCCAGCGAAAAATTCACTAACCAGCTTATTACCGCGATCCAAACGCGTTCAACCCAGCAATTCCGTTCAAAATATCGTAATTTAGACCTTCTTCTTATAGACGATATCCATTTTATCGCCGAAAAAGAAGCGACCCAGGAAGAGTTTTTCCATACCTTTAACACGCTTTATGATGCTCACAAACAGATCGTCGTCTCAAGCGACCGCCCTCCAAGAGAGATCCCCGGCTTAGAAGAGAGGCTCGTGTCACGTTTTGGGTGGGGCCTTGTAACCGATATCCAACCTCCGGATTTTGAGACGCGCGTTGCGATCTTAAAGAAGAAAATGGAGAAGGAAACCGTTGTGGTGCCTGATGATGTCGCTTATTTTATTGCGAGTAAAATCAAGTCGAATATCCGAGAGCTAGAGGGGGCTTTGATCCGTGTTGTGGCTTATTGCACTCTAACAGGCTCTAAGATGGATGTTAAGCTCGCCCAGGATGTTTTAAAAGATTCTTTTAAAGAAGAGGCTCAAAAATTCTCTATAGAGGAGATCCAAAAAACCGTCGCGGATTATTTTAACGTAAAGGTCTCTGATTAAAGGGCTAAGAAAAGAACTCTTTCTAT
>CAYQTU010000008.1:0-33822 GCA_964420575.1 uncultured bacterium | reverse complement strand
GACTTCGCGGCCGGCCGGGGGTTGCTTGAACCGGCCGAGGCCGGTTTGCTGCGTGGGCTTCAAGAACTTGAAAGATCCCTCAAAGAAAAACCTGCTGACCCCAAAGAGAGGACAAAGCTCATTCAATGGCTCAACGAAAAAGGGCTGAAAGAGTGGGAGGCATCCTTTGAAGCTCCTTCTGAAACAAAAGAAAGCCGTCTCGTTTTCGAAAAGTTCTATGCCCAGGCCGGCCCTCAAGGTTTTCGCTTCGAAAACTATCCTCTTTTATCCCGAGAAATCGCATCAGCTATCCTTCGAGAAGAAATACAAGCCACAGATCTTTTTCTTGAACTCGAACGTCTTCACAAAAATATTTTAGAAAAGTTAACGCGAACAGAAGATGAAAGGACTTTGATCCGCCGTTATCAGGATTACCGGTTTTTAAAGAGCCTCTTCAGCCTGCGTCTCAGCCGTGAGGAATTTGAGAGTCTTAAAGTGCGCGTGAAAGATCTCCGAAGTTTTTTAAGCGGACTCACTCCTAAGAAATCTTCTGCTGATCCGGCCAAGATCGAATCTTTTTTAAAGGAAGCGCTCTCTTTTTATGAGATCGCTCAAAAACGCGAAGAAGCGATGTTGCGGAACTTGCTTGCGGCCATGGGGCAGGCAAAACAGGAAAATGCGATTTTGATCACCGGAGGATTTCATTCCGAAGGATTAAGCGAGCTCTTTAAAACTCATGGGATCTCTTATGTGCGCGTTGCTCCGAGGATCTCTAGAGTTCAATCCGAAAGCGATTATCTTAAACTGATGACACTGGGAGCCTACGCTCCGGAGTCGCGGTCTTATTTACGTTCCCCTACTTTAACTATGAGGCTCGGCGTTTTGCGGTCCGAACTGGGCGCTCCTTTAGCTGATTATATCCTCAAGGGTCTTAATCGATCCCTGCAGGACGTGATCAGCGTCTCCGGGAAGCCTTTCAATAATGAGTTGATGCGCTCCCACCTTCGTCCTGAAGTGTTGGACGCCCAAAGTTTGATCCAAAACGCCGATGCCCTCGTTTTCCGTCCCGAAGCACGTGATCCTAAAAATGAGCCTATAGCTCGGGCTCGTCCTAAGCGATCCGATGGCACGGAAAGCCGGTGGGATATTTTTGACCGGTTTGTTCTCAAGTTGGACCGGCTTACTTTTGAACAGATCCAAGCCGCGGATCAGATTTCTGCTTTAAGCAAGAAACGTGAAGCCTTGTCCGGCATGGGAATCCCTGAAGCCGAAGAAGTCGAAGGGAAATATCTGGTCAGCGCCCTTCAAAAAGCGCTGGAAAATAAAAAACCTGCTGTTCCCGTACGGCGAAAAACAGTTTGGCCTGCTTTATTGGAACCGATCTCTCCGTCCGGGCGTTATCTCTTAGCCTACAAAGATAAGAACCCTTACGACGGATGGGTCGTGAAGATCCCGGTGAACTGGACCATGCTTGATCTTGGCGTTCTTCAAGGCGCGGCGATCGCAAAAAAAAGGCTCGGGAACGGATTAGGGGCGACGCTTATGACGATCGATGGGCGTCATGACGGGAATGACTTTATGTTCTATGACGTTAAAGGCGAACCCGTCATTTCCTCGGCGGTCGTTATTCAAGAAAAGATCATTCCTTTTGTGCAATATCTAAAACAAATCGCGCGGAGAAATTCCAACGAAGCGAATATCCAGAAAGCGATCTCTTATGTGGAAAAATACCGGCAGCTTGTGATCGCAATGTATAAACAAGGGGCCGTGGATACGGATCACGATAATATCGTCGGCAATTACGGGATCCGCCCGGTTGACGATAGTGTGACGATCTTTGACATCGGAGATGTGTCGGAAGACCCTCGGGATGCCCGGGAATTTGTAAAAGGGATCGAAGGCTTCAATGGGCAGATGGCCGAAGCGTTCCAAGAGATCGATGGGACCTTCTTAGACCCGAGGATCAGCGATTATTTTCAGACGCATGCGTTCAAGAGAGAGGATTTTTTCAAAGAGGGGAAAGATTTATTTGGTTCGGAATATTCTCCGGACCATTCTCATATGGTCTTTCCTTATTCCGAGCAAGATGTCCGGAAGATGTTCCTCGAAGGGAGATTACAGGGATTTTATTCACGGATTCGTCCGGAATCACGATCCCGTCGCGCTGAACTTCTAGCCGGGGAAAATGCGAGGCAGCTGACCTTCCAAGACATCCTGAAACCGAAACCGCAAGAGACCGTCCCCGTTCCCGCTCCTAAGGAGGCGCAAGAACTTTTTGAAAGCCCGGAGCAAATGGAAATGGAGCTTTTCCGTAAAGATCCGGCCGTACGGCAGGGAGTTCAACAGTTAGGGATCGACGTTACGGAAAAAGAAAATAGACTGACGATTGTTTTCCCGGCTCCTCAAAAAATGAAAAATCCGGAAATGGAATTCCGGGCTTATCAGGTGATGCTGGCCGCTCACGCCACCACACGGGATTCCTTGGTCATTTTGCCGACCGCGCTCGGGAAAACGAATGTCGCTATCCTTGCCCTCCATCATCTTTTGCAGGAACAAAAAGAAAATCGAAATTTTAAGATCGTTATGACCGCGCCTACGAATGTGTTGGTCCACCAGCACTTTAAGACGCTTATCCGTTTCTTTCCGGATACAGCGATCGTTGAGATCAATTCCGGCTTGCCTTCGGAAGAGCGAGAAAAGCTTTGGAAACAAGGGAAGATCATCTTAACGACCAATGAACTGATCGCAAAAAGCCAAGAGTATTTTGATGGAGTGACCCACTGGCGTGTCCCGGTCGAAGAAGCGGATTATTTGATCGTGGATGAAGCGCATCTGGCGCGAGGGGATCATGCGATGGTGACGACAGTTGAGCAATTCCGTTCGCGGGATCATCTTAAGCCTTCTTTTTTAGGATTAACCGCCACGCCGGATATCCCTCAAGAGATCCATTCTTGGCTTTTAAGGCTGGGCCTCAAGCAGCAGGATGCGCTCGCGGCTTCTTGGGAGGACGATTGGGTGAAGCCTTATATTTGGGAGCGTCACGTGGTTCGGCACGATGTTGTTTTTGATGCGAAAACAAGGCTGACCCATCTTTTACTGCAAGCTTCAAAACCCATCCCTCAGATCCATGAGCTGATCCTGGAGGCTTCTGAGGAAAATAGTAAAGAAGCCTGGAAAAGAGCGTATCAGCAGATCAAACAGATCGAACATGAACACCCGCACTTATCGTGGATTAAAGCGGTCTTTCTCATCATGCTGGAAACCTATTGGCAGGAATCGTCCGAAAATATGAACCAAGCGGACACTTATCTTTTTGAATTAATGTCATGGCTGGATACTTACCGTCCGGTTAATGATGAAGATAAAAAGCTTTATGAAGGTCTTACCGAGCTTCTTGCCCAAACCGTGATCGAAAGAGTCCGGATTGTTTTTCAAAAATGGCGGCAGGAAGGCCTTGACCGTCTTTCGAAATTCTTAGAGAAACAACATCAAAAACAGATCTTTACGGAAGAAGAAGCCCCTTATCAGGGGCCGACCGCACTGAGGACCATCCCGCGGCAGTTGCCGGAACCCGTCCGTCGGGAATATGAAAGGTTACGTCAAAAAGGCAATTATGAAGAAACCCATGAGTTCTTATATGACTATATTTATGAATATTATTTTTTATGGATCATTCAGTACTTCCAGACGCTTTTGGAACAGTATGGCCCGATCGCGCTTGCTAAAGGGATCGCGGACCTGCTCAGCAAAGAAAGCGATAAACAGTCTTGGAATCATTTGGCGCTTCCGAGCCTTCAAAAGGCCAGGATCATCCGATATGCCGGTTGGCTGGATCACCACAGGATCCAGCATCCGAAACTGAATAAGCTTCTGAGCCTGCTTGAAGAAGGCGAGCCGATCCAAGATTATAAAGCCATTATTTTTGTGGAGAATGTCTCAGTCGCTCAGAGTTTGAAAGGATCTATTGAGGCTAAATTTGGGGCAGGTTCTGCCGGGCTTTTGATCGGGAAGTCCATCCGGCAGGGGATGACAAAATCCATCCAAATGAACCGGAAGACCCAGACCCAAGCCGTCGAGAATTTCAAGAATGGGAAATTCAAATATCTTGTAGCGACGCAGGTCGGTGAACTAGGCCTTGATATCCCGAATGTGGACAAAGTGATCTTTTATGAACCAACCTCAGACCACCGAAGACAGATCCAGCGGATGGGGCGCACCGGGCGGCACAAAGCCGGCGAAGTGGATATCCTTGTCACAAAAGGGACCTTAGAGGAAGCGAAATACTGGACCGCTCAGCACCGTGCAGCGCGTGTCCAAAAATGGATCCGTGATCAACAAGAGATCCATTCTTACCGTAACCCTCCCTCTCTGCGTCCGGAATCCAAGGATCATTCGCAACACCGGGTGATGACCATGTACGATGTGATCCGCTACACGATGGATTTCAGCAAAACGGCGGAAATGCTTCAGAAGATCATGAATGCTTCCATGGCCGGGATGATCGATAAAGGGGATCTGATTTGGCGGCAGACCTTGCCTGCGGTGGAACGTTATCTGGATGCCTATAAGAGACGAGGCTATGTTCCGGACTCTTATAAAGTTCTTTCACTCCTTGTAAAAGCGATCATTGCTTTTGAGATCTTAACGGGAAAAAGAACTGCAGGGGTTCCTCAAGTCAAACGAACTCCGCCTAAACAGGTTGCTCACGCGCATCCGAACGGGAAAGACCGCAAGTACCGTTTTTGGTCGGATGCGGAACTCACCCAAAAAATTAAAACGGTTATATCGATTTTGGAAAACGGCGATCTTTCAGCAAAAATCCGGGATCCTAAACTTTCTTTGCCTCAATTTGATGCGCCTCAAATCTCGCGTCTTCAAGAGTTGGCCAGTGCAGAATCGTTTGCTTATCGTGAAAAAACAGATCTCGAAGATATCTTCACACGCTTTGACCGGCGTTTTGATTATGTCCAAAAACGGGCCCTACGTCCGGAATCGCGAATGGTGCACATCCCCGAATGGCGACTTTTTATGGGGCAAAGGTCCGAGGCGTTTAACCGGAAAGTTTTGGAATTATTTCAGCATATGGCGAATTATGAACCCCTTCTTGGGAAACACGGACTTCATGTGATGGCCTTTAGCCTTTTAACGGCCCATCAAATGAATATGAATCTTTACGGGCCTTTTGCTTCAACGCTTGCAGCCGGGGCTTTATTGCATGATCTAGGGAAGATCAAAGTCCCTCGCTGGATTTTAAGATCCCCCAAAACCCCGCTGCCCTTTTTGGAAGATATGATCATGAAAAATCATCCGATCCATGGGGTGAAGATCATGGAAGACCTCTATGGTTTTAAAATTGTCAGAAAGATCGTTCGCTATCATCATGAATGGTTTAACGGGCAAGGGTATCCCGAAGGTCTTGTTGGGGTCGCGATCCCGCTTGGCGCGCGGATCGTTTCCGTTGCGGATGCCTACGATACGATGGTTTCAGAGCGTGATTATAAAGATCCTGCCGCCGACCAGGAGGCTATCGCAGAACTTAAAAGAAAAGCCCGGATACAGTTTGATCCGAGGATCGTTAAGGCTTTTGTTCAAAGCCATACTCGAGGGCTGATGAGTTTTGCCGCAGAAATAGCAGAAACCTATTCCGATCAGATCCGCCCTGAATCACGGGGGAAATTTGTCGCAACACTTTCCATTGATTCAGGTAATGAAAAATTCAAAGCTGGAAAAATTACAATGACCCTTTTTAACGCGGAAATACGAAACGTTCCGCTTGAAGATACCCGAAAAATGTACCATTCCGGGAAAGATGCGGTGATCTTAGGGCTATTTTTTACGAATGTAGAAAATGAAATTATCCGCAATGAAGGGATGCAGGCTTGGGAAGAGAAAGTCATCCATGTCCCCGGGGCTATGGCTTATGTCCGTTGTTATATTCGCGGAAAGCAGCTTGTGATCGGAGAAATTCAAAGCGAAGGCTACGGGTATTTAAAATCAAATGAAAAACTTCGCCGTCGTTATCAGGATTGGCAAAAGATCATGAGGCTTGCGGTTGAGGTCTATGCAAGGAATTTCCCGGATATTGAAGAGATCATTTACCCTACAGCGGAAAGCCTTTCTGAAAAATGGCCTGCCCGTGCCTTTCCCGGCGTTTTTAACCGTTTAGAACACTTAGTCATAACACCTTTCTTTGTCAAAAGCTTAAGAATGTTCCAAAAAATCCTTACTGATGTGATGCGTCCTTTTGTCAGGAGCCTATTCCGATGGATGGGGGAAAGCGAATCGGCCCAACGGATGAAAAAACGGATCTTTATTGAAGCGATCAACCGGGACCTTATTCAGATCATCTATGAAAAAGACCTTCAAAAATTCGGCTATACCGTTCAAGATCTCGTTCAAGGGATCCCTTGGGAAGGACATTTAACTTTAAAACGGGCATGGGTAAAAAAACTCCAACCGGTCAAAGAAGACCTTGTTATTTCTGGGTTTGGGGAACGTCTCAATATTGAAGCGGAAATTTCCATACGTCCGGAATCCCAGAGGAATCTTTTCCCGGGCCGTGCTTTTTCGATGGAAGACCTCCTCCATGCAAAAAAAGTCGAAACTCCATATGGCTTAATCCCGTTTTTTGTTTCCAAAAGGCATGATGAAATCCTTGAATGGATCAAATCTCTTCAAAGGCAAGGACTGATTACCCAAGAAGTGACTCTGATTAACTTTGATACTCATCCTGATACCACAAGCGAGGTCTTTGAAGAACTGAATGAAGGGTCCTGGGTGCGTTGGATGAGAATGGAGAAGATCTTCTTGGGGAGAGCGGTTTGGGTCAAAAACCGGGCTTCCTATAATCCCACTTTGAGAGGAACAACGTCTGAGGAGTTGGAAGCCGGATATGGCGATCAAAAGATTAATATTTTCGATTCGCTTCAGGATATTCAGAGAAATTTATCGGGACCTGCGGTCATTACTCTGGACTTGGATTTTATTGCGCCTAAAGGCGAAGAAATAATCAGCATGAAAACCCTCGAGCAAAGGGTCGAGGCTTTTATGAGTGCTATTTTTTCATCCGGGATCCGGCCGATCGCTTTTCATATCAGTTTATCGCCCAAATACCTTTCTCATCTTAATCCTTTGTTTTTTAAGCAAATGGAGGAAGTCCTCCCTGAAATGATCATGGACTGGCTCCGTAAGAAGAATGCGGCTTCTCTTAGAGAACGTCCGGAATCCCGGGAGAT
Organism: uncultured bacterium; assembly: GCA_964420575.1. Taxonomy (GTDB): domain Bacteria; phylum Omnitrophota; class Omnitrophia; order Omnitrophales; family Aquincolibacteriaceae; genus CAYQTU01. The sequence goes on along the minus strand of CAYQTU010000008.1, from coordinate 26,608 downwards.
TCAGGAAACGATCGAAGGGGATCTTGTCAGCCGCGTGATATTGGATGCGGAGCTTCTCGGGAAAATATCCCCGGAAGATCAGGCTAATCTCAGGGCGATTTTGGCGAGCGGAGATAATGAAGAAGTGATCCAGAAAACAGGGGCTTATCCGTGGGGGATGGCCGAACCTAAAAGGACCTTGATTTTGCCTCTGAGAAAATCTTTTAAATATCAAGGCCAAGTTTGGAAGGCTTTGGTGATCAAAGGGATTTTGGTCCCTTCTCTGGGTGAGATCCAGATCCTGGATCAAAAAAGCGCCGGACAACCCGAGATCACTTTGAATATGAAGGAAGGATTGCCTTATTGGGAAGATATCGCTCCCATGCCCAAAGGGACTATGAAAACTGCCATTGCGGAACGTGAATATCGGAATCATCAAGCAGCTCTCCAACATAAAGAACGGGTCAAATTACCTCTTGGGTACGGAGAGATCTTAAATAAAACATTCCGGTATCAGGATGCTGCAAAAGGCTCTCAGGAAGAAAAAGTCGGTTATTTCATTTCTTTGATCCCGCAAGAGCGCCCTTTGAGGATCGCGGATCTTTTTGAGCGTATGATCACCTTGATCGCCGCTCACCGGAAAGAAGCGATGACGGAAGCAAATCAAAGTTCCCTGAACCGCCTCGAAAGATTTTATACGCAACGAGTCGGGCAATATGTCCGATTGGTGCGTCGCTTAAACCAATGGGCGAAACATGGGAATCCTAATTATGGGAATGTGGGATTTTACAGCGGAGAATTTTTCATCGAGGATCTTGAAGGGCTAAAGCCTTTGGCGGTTTATCCCGCGCAAGGGGATAAGCTCGGATACCTGCTTCGCGATCTGCGATCCATTCTTTTAAGCATGAAAGATCTTCTCGGAGATTCTATGGGGCATGTGATGTCCCATCCCGATGAGGACGGCCGGCTTGAGCTCATCAGCGCTCATCAGTTTTTCATTCAAACGCGGTCGGCCATCTGGCAGGCTTTTCTCGAAGGTTATTTTGAAAAGACCTATCGGGACCCAAAATTTAAAGATTTTTTTGATGTGATCAAAGAACCCAGCCGAGGGATCTACCATCTTGATCGTTATACGGAAACGATTCTGAACAGCCCTCAGAAAGTTCCTCTAGACCGGCTTGACCATCCTTTGATGGAAGTGCTTGTCGCAGAATTTAATAAGGAGGTTTTAACTTCTGAAAGGCCTGAAGCGCGCATCCTGGGGGATCTGGAACGATGGTCTCATCAGCGGTCTAAAGAGCTTGTTTCAAAGACCTCGGAAACCGCTCAGCGCGATATTTCTGGGTTTGTAAAAAACCATATCCAGCATTTCCGCAATAATTTTCTCGCAGAACTTGTCCGGCATGACCCTGTCTTTTATGATAGGGACCTTCGGAAAGCCGTGCTTTGGACAGATTGGGTTGGAGTACCCGGGAATGCTTTAGAGACCTGGGACGGAGAAGAAGTGCGCGGGACTTGGGTCGAAGGAGTTTCCTGGGACCCTCTGCTCGCAACGGATGCTTTTATGAGGATTTTTACTTTGCAGGCTTCGCATTCTTTCTTGAAGGATCTGTTGGGACATGCCGCACGATTTCAGCTGAAAGAAGACCAACTTCTTGCCCAGATTTTGACGGACATTCGTTACATTGAGTTGCTAGCCATCATTTATATTTTAAAAAAAGTTAAGAATCTGCATACGAAGTTAATGCCGTTGAATATTTTAACGGCTTCTTCGCAAGCGGAAAAGGCCTCAGAGACGATCTCTAAAATTCTTTCAACCGCGACAAAACTTGAAGAGATCCGGCTGCCCCTCCCAATCGACAGCAGAAAAGAACCTTTCTGGAGCCTATGGGGGAAACGTCTTGGGGTGATCAAGCCGCAACCTCATCAACAAGACTTTTCAGATATGGATTACCGTTATTGGCGGAATCGGACCATTGCGGTCCATGAAGACCTTTTGCAGGAAGTTCTGGCGGAAGGGGCTGATGCAAGGATGAAAAGACGAGCTCTCATCACTCAGCTCGTGGAGAAAACCGTTGGTTTTTATCTGGCCGAGGCGTCTCCCGATAGAAATGAAATTGAAGCATTGGTCTCTGAAATTGAAAAAAACATTGAGGACAATGTCTTTTTTAATTATGCCCCAGGGCCGGGAAAGCGCCCGGAATCTAAGGAGAAGCCCTTAAAGGGAGTTCGGTTAGAGGAGCCCAATCTTTCTTCAAAGGAATTTGAAGATCATTTCCAACTGATCTTCTCTCATGATTTTTTGCAAGAGCATTGGGAGACGGTCCGGAAGATGCAAGAAGATATTCATTTAGACATAAGGTCGTATAGCCGCGCGGATATCAGTCCGGAAAAGATCGGGCAAGAACTGGTTGCGAGTTTTGATAACGTCGCACTTGTGACCGAACAACGGCTTCAAACAGTCCCCGAGCTCAAGGAGGCTCCAAGATCAAAAGATAAATATGTCACTTTTGCGGTCCATGTCGGCCAGGATGTGATCGAAGCTTTGATGGCGGCCAGGTACGATCCTAAGGGCAAAGTCTATAACCATTATACTATCCAAGAAAGCTTTGATATCCTTGAGATGGATCAAACGCTCATCTACGGATCGTTTGACGGTGCCAAACCTCGGGAAAGAAAAGGAGCGATCTCTTTTCTCTTTCTTGGAAAACAATTCCCGATCGAAACGGCTACGACTTTAGCGTCTCTTTTGATCGCCGGAGGCGTTCCTGCAGCTAAAAAAGTTAAAGTGATGCACGGAAGCCATACCTTGACTTCGATCAAAACCCTTTCAGATATGGCTAATTACTCCGAACAACAAGATCTCCCTTTTAAGGAAGGCCCATTAGGAGCTGAGCGACGCCCGGAAGCGAAAGAAAATCCTGAAATCGCAGCTTTGCTGAAAGCGGTCGATTATAAAACAGTCATTGCTCGCTTAATCCAATGGGAAACGGAACACGATCAAGAGCGTTTAGACGCGGCTATCGATACGATTATTTCGCTGTCCGTTGATGCCCGCCGGGTTCCGTGTTGCGTCAATCATCTTCATTTAAATACGATATTGGAAGCGATCCGGCTTCATCCGCCCCTTAGAAAAACAGTTGCAGAGCATGTTGCGGTCTTTTTAAAAACGCCGGACCTTGGGGAAATGTTTAAGAGCGTTGTTGCGGAGCTTGTCCAAAAGGCGATGGCGCTCGATATGACCGTGGAAAATAAAGAAACAATATCTTTTTCTGCGCGGTTGGCCGAACTGGTTTCTCAGACCGATCTGATCGCGGGTTTAAAGGATTGGTTCATGATCTGGAAGGAATATCGTGCGCATGATTATTTCTGGCATGAGACCTTAGAAGGAAAAGACGTTGTTCTTTCCGCCGAAAAGAGAATCATTTTGAAAGCTTATGCGACCAACTGGTACTTTCTTTTTGAAGATTCTCGACCAGTAGGATTTGTTTTTGCCATGGCGAGCCGGTCGGATCGTAAGGCTTACTTTTTTATTCATATTTTTGATCAAAACGATACCCATCGTGGATTTGGTCATGCCGTGGTGAAATGGCTCGCAGATCAAGTCTCTTCACCGTCCGAGGAAGCCTCGGTGGGAGAGTTTTTCCCGGCAACATCCAACACAGCGGCTTTTATGGCCAAATGTCAAAAAGACGGTATTTTTAGCCGTTTAGAAGTTCTTTCAACGCGAGCCAGTAATGCGCAGATCATCACTGAATCTGCCTCCCCATGGGAACTTTTCATGTCCCTGGGATCCATGCCAGTTCAATCCAATAAGATGGAATCTGTTTTTATCCGCGGCATAGTTCCTCCTCAAGGCTTGCCGCTGAGCTCAGAAAAAATACGCCCGGAATCTCGAGCGGTTGCAAAATTGATTTTTGGGGAAAATATCGACTTATGGCTTGAAAAAAATAGAACGACCGAATGGGACCGAGCGAGCCGCGAAGCCGCGGCAGAGGCGAGGGCTCAGATGCTTTTAGATCCTTCTTCTACAGAACTCCTCCGCAAGAAAACGATCGAACCTTATGAGCTCTTGAGACTGATGGTAGAAAAAAATGTCCAGCCGGGCACGACATCGCTTCACCTTTTCTTAAGAGATCTCCGGAAAAGATTGCCTTCTGAAGTTGCGGCCAAGATCCCGCTGGTTTATCTTTCAGTCTCGGATTATGTAGGATTAATCAGCACATTAAAAAGCGAGCCAATACAGGAATTCCTTCACTCGCAAGCGTTCTGGGAAATGCCTTCTTCTTCGAGATTGATGGCCTTGGTCCGGCAGATGAAAGCCTCGGGTTATATTGCTCAAAGCAAAAATCTAACTGCGATTTATAGCGCACTCCCTGAAAGATTAGCTCCCAAACTCCATCGCCGGCAGGTTTCGGTGGTGGATCTTCCGATAGCGGTTTTCGAACAGATCGAAGCTATTTTACAGGACCCGAGAGCGACAAAGCTCATCCGGGACAGTTTGCCGAAGGTCCCTTTTAAAGAGGACCGGTTGGCGGTTTTTTACGAATATATCCGTATGCTGGGACTTCCTTTAGATACGGAAGATCTTGGGCAATTGTATGCAGCTCTTCCGGATCATTTTCCCGGAACGGATCTTGAAAAAAGATCCTTGATGCGTTATGTGAATTTAACTTACCCGGCCTACAAGCAGCTTCGTGAGGCATTGGCGAATTCTCAGGTTCAGGAATATTTGAATTCAAAAACATTCTTTGATATTTCAAAAAATTTGAGAATGAAACATCTCGTCCAGAAGATCCGGGATCTCCAGTTGCCTTTAGAAAGTCAGGACCTTGCGGGTCTTTATACGGGATTGCCGTCACAATTAAGTTCATTCGTCTATCGTTCGGATATCGCCAAACCTAGAACAGCATTGCGTCCGGAATCCCGCTCGAACGTTCAAATTTCCGAACTCGGGATCACCTCCGATATGCCCGGGTGGTATTTTCTCATGGCTTTTGGCGTGGATCCTGTAAAGGCCCAGATCGAACCTTTGGATGAAGTTTGGGGGCGGGTCAAACTTGCCCAGCATGAGATCTTGGGGTTAAAAGGGGCCTCTTTAAAAGCCGCTGTTTTTGAAAGCCTTCAACATATTACAGGGGAGACCGGGTCGCTTCAGGATGTCGACCAGGCTTTTCTTTTGACCAAAGAAAATAAACCTGTAGCCATTGTATGGCCTATTCACGAAAACGAAAACCAGAGACTTTTGATTTACTCATTGGACCATCCGGGCCAAAGCGCTTTGTACGGTGACGCGTCGGAGATTTTTATCAATGAAGAACTCGGTTCGTTTAATCCCTTTTTTGAAAAGTGGTTGGGTGGACGTTATGGGATCGTGCCGTCCAGGGTCCGGAATGTTTTACGCTCGGAGACGGGTTCTTTTTGGGCGAAATATGCGGTCCGAAGAATGAAAAGCGGGATTGCTTTTCCCACCGTTTATCTTCCGGGAGAGCCTAGCACGGCCGAGACTATCGGATATCTGAGGCAGATGATCAAAAGCGGAAAGATCGATCTTGGGCAAAAAACAGTTGCAGATATCGGTTCGGGTTCAGGGGTGGTCAGCGCAGCTCTTTTTGAGTTAGGAGCAAGACAAGTTCATGCGGCGGATATCAGCCTTCTTAAATTGATGAACACACAAGCACAAATAGCTTTAGACGAAAAAATTGCTGAACGGATAAACTCTCTTGGGCTTCATTTAAAAGAATATCCCGAAGCCGATTTTTATATTTTTAACTCTCCGACTTTTAATCTGGAGACGGCTCAAACTGACACCGCCCGAAAAGCCGCAGAAACTTCTAATCTCGACCTGAGCGCCAAAGAGCTAGAAGGAATCCTTGAAGGATCCGCTGCTCGGGCCAAACCCGAAGCTCAATTTTTATTGAGGATCTTTTTCCATTTTAGCCTCGAACAAGAACTTAAAACTTTGATTGAGCGCTCGGGGTGGGAAATCCATTCGGAAGAAAAAATAGAACTCCGACCGATCAGTTATGATAATGAAGGAAATCCAACTTTTCATCCTCTCCGGCAAAGCGTTTTTCTTCTTCAAATCCGTTCGAAGATAAGACCTGAGTCTAAATCACGGCCATCTTCGGAAATAAGTTTTACTGAAGAAGAACGTCAAGTTGCGCATTTAGCCTTCGATATTTTCAGAAGCGCACAGGTCGCCGCTTTCAGCAAAGCGGCTTTCAAGGATTTTATGATGCCATTCATGCCGGGCGTCTATCTCCCGGGCATTGAAAGCTCAAAAGATTACCTTTCATTATTAACGGATCAGGGAAAGGTGACAGCGGCGCCGGAAAAAATATCCCTCATGTTCAAAGCACTGCCGAAAGGAAATGAGCCATGGTTTTTGATGCTAACGGACCTGATGGCCCGGAACACAAAAATACGGGTGCAATGGATAGTTCCTGAAGCCTCCCGGGCAGAATTCTCGGTCTTGAGAGATCGAACGGTTAAAGAAGTTTCCCGTGAAAGAAAAGAAAAAGAGATTTCTGCGGGGGTCAATCTTGAATTAAAGACCCGTGAAGAAGATGTCGTATCTTTTATCGGCCGCGATCAAGAACGCGCCTTGGTCTATGATATGCGCGAGAGGGGAGAAGAGGCTTTACGGGGGATCGGAAATGCCCTTCAAGTTCGCAAGCATCCAGGATGCACTCTTCTTGTTTATGATAATGCGCCGATCGATCAAAAGGTTTATGCTCTTCTTGCCGCCATCGACCTTTTGACAGAACGTAAAGAGGACCGGTTCCCCAAAGAGATCCAAACCGCATTGGGGCTCTTGCGCTTTACGGAGAACCTGCGTATTGCGGCCGAGGCTAAACACTCACTTGAACAAGCGGCTTAAAGATTTACAGTTTCGCTGTTGCGAAAATGCGGTTTTTAAGTATATTGTGAATCAAAGGGTGTTCTATGCAGGATAAACGCAAATATAAAAGATTTCCTTTGCCGGTTGCCCATTATCAGAGCCGCGATGATAAAAAGATCCGCGGCGTTAGCGATGTATGGGATGTCAGCCGGGAAGGTTTCCGCATCCATTCTTCTTCTTCGATCCCGAAAGGGGCGATGCTTGATTTTAAGATCAATATCCCAGGAGCTCCGGAGATCCATTGCCGCGGAGAAGTCTGTTGGACCCGCGTTTCGGAAAAAGGGTATTGGGAAGGACTTCGCTTCACAAAGATCAACGTGACTGAAAAGACCCTTTTACTCGAATATGGTTATGAGGCCTGGCTTAAAGCCGAAGAAAAGAAAAAACTCGCTCAAGTCGCTTAAAAATACTAATGACTCAAAAATCAGCCTATTACTTCTGGCGTTATTTCATTCCTGGCCTTGCACTGGTGTTCTGCGCTTTTTGGGCTGGGACCCAGGAAAGCATGGTTTGGGCCTTCCTAGGTTTTTTATCATTTTTCGTAGCGGGGATCTCGCTAATCGTTGAAGGACTGAAAAGAAAAAAACAGGAGCTGGAATGAGCTATTTTAAATATTTGAGTTTGATCTTAGGGGCATGGATGATCGTTGGGGGATTTTGGGTGATCCTAAGCATGGATTGGTGGAAAAAGAAGATCGGCCCGTTGTATCCTGAAAATCGGCCGGCTTGGGTCACTTTAAGTGGTCTAGCCGTGCTTGTTCTCGTGCTTGGGACGTGGTATCAATTTTTCAGGCACATGAACACCTATGCTTTTATTGTGAGTTTTATTGTAAGCTTGTCGCTTTTGAAGATCCTTTTACTTTCTTTTTTTTATAAAAAATACCGGGAGATCGTGACCGGGCTTTTTGAAGAACCACTTGCGCTGCGGGTGTTGATGCTGAGCTCTATAGCCATCGGTGCGGCGCTTTTAACCGCGGGGGTTATTTTTTAACATGAGATCCATAGCCATTCCTTGTCTGGTCTTTTTAAGTTTTCTTTTTTCTTCCTGCGCGGCGGCGCCGCTTGTGACCGAAGGCGCGATCGAAGAGAAGCTCGCCAGCTTGCCCATGGGGGAGCCTCAGAATGAAGTGATCCGCAGTTTTGGGCGCCCTCACTATACCGTGAGTTTTGACCGCGGAGAAAATGTTTACGATGTCTGGGAATATGAGATGGGGAATTTTACTTACCGCGATGTTGGGATCCTGATCTTTAAGAATGGTTATCTGGTTGCGGTACGCCACAATACGTATGAGACGTTGAAATATCTGACTTTAGTTAAAATTATTCAAGGGGCCGAATTTACAAGCCGGGAAGAAGCCAGACAAAATAGTTAAACGGGGACAGCTTGACTGACCGTGCAAGTTTGAGCGAGAAAAACCGCTTGGTCATGATGAACCTCAAGAAAACCGGGGCCTACCTGAAAAGCTACTTCTTTCCCCGAATCCTCCCGAAGCACTAATCTCCCGCCTTTGGAGGCAACAAGGTATGGGGCGTGATGGGCCAGAACCCCGACGTAGCCGTTTTCCGTAGGCACAAAGGCATGAACGATGCGGCTTTCATAGGATGTGCCTTGGGGCGTGATGATCTTCAGAGAATAAGAGGGTGTCATGTCAAGCTGTTACCTTTGTTTTCTCGTAGTTTTCAAGGACATCTTCAACGCCGCCGCACATAAAAAAGCATTGTTCCGGGACATGATCCAGTTCTCCGGCAAGGATCTTCTTGAAACTTTCGATCGTATCTTTCAAATGGACATAACGCCCTTTTCTTCCGGTAAAAGCTTCAGCAACGGAAAAGGGTTGTGAAAAGAAACGCTCGATCTTACGTGCACGGGCTACAACTTCTTTATCTTCCTGTGAAAGTTCATTTACCCCCAAGATGGCGATAATGTCTTTGAGGTCTTTGTAACGTTGGAGGGTTCTTTGGACTTCACGTGCGATGTCGTAGTGCTCCTGACCGACAATCCGGGGATCCAACATGCGTGATGTTGAAGCAAGCGGATCAACGGCCGGGTAGATGCCCAGCTCTACGATTTGCCGTGAAAGCACCGTGACGCCGTCCAAATGAGAGAAAGCGGTTGCCGGTGCCGGATCTGTCAGATCGTCTGCCGGAACATAGATCGCTTGAACCGAGGTGATCGAACCGGCTTTGGTGGAGGCAATGCGTTCCTGAAGTTCAGCCATTTCGGTCGCGAGATTCGGTTGGTATCCGACTGCGGAAGGCATACGCCCTAAGAGGGCGGAAACTTCGGAACCCGCCTGCGTGAAACGGAAAATGTTATCAATAAAAAGAAGAACATCCTGATGAGCCTCATCGCGGAAATATTCAGCCATCGTCAGCCCGGAGAGCCCAACGCGGAGCCTGGCGCCGGGGGGCTCATTCATTTGTCCGAAAACCATAGCTGTTTTTTTGATGACGCCCGATTCTTTAAGTTCCAGCCAAAGGTCATTCCCTTCGCGGGTGCGTTCGCCCACTCCGCAAAAGACAGAGACCCCTCCGTGTTCGGTGGCGATACTATGGATCAATTCCATCACGATGACTGTTTTCCCGACCCCTGCACCGCCGAAAAGTCCAACCTTGCCTCCTTTCGGGTAAGGGGCTAAAAGATCGATCACTTTAATCCCTGTTTCCAGGATCGAAGTCACCGGAAGAAGCTCCTCGAAAGAAGGAGGATTACGGTGAATGGCATATTTTTTATCCTGCTCTTTAACATTTCCGAGCTCATCGATCGGTTGGCCTAAAAGGTTAAAAACACGGCCTAAAGTTTGTTCGCCTACCGGGACAGAGATGGAGGCTCCCGTATCGGTAGCTTTCATGCCGCGAACAAGCCCATCGGTCGAGGCAAGCGCAATACAGCGGACAATATTGTCCCCGACATGTTGGGCGACTTCGAGCACGAGTTTTCTTCCCGGGAGTTCGATCTCGATCGCGTTGAGGATCGAAGGAAGGTGTTCCGCCGTAAATTCAATATCCACGCTGGGGCCCATAACTTGAACCACTTTTCCTATAGCCATAATATTCTCCTTAATCAGTACGGTTATTTGCCTTTTAAGGCTTGGGAGCCCGAGACGATCTCGATCAGCTCATTGGTGATTGCAGCTTGTCTCACTTTATTACGCAATAAAACTAAGGTATCGATCAATTCACCCGCATTTTCTGTCGCCTGATGCATCGCGTTCATCCGCGCCGTTTGTTCTGCGACTAAAGACTCTAAAAAGAGCATGCGCATCTGGGATTCAAAAGCTAAAGGGAGCAAGCGGGTGAATAAGGTCGCAGGGTCCGGTTCCATGATATAGGGACTGACAAGAGGCGACGCTAAGGCTTCTTTTTTCTCAAGCTCAAAAGGCAAAACCCTTTTAACAACCGGGCTCGAAAAGGATTTGCTGATCAGATGGCTGTAGATCACATAAACCGAATCCACTTTTTTTTCAGAGAATAAACCTTCGGCCAAATGACAGATCTCCGTGAAAACAGATTCCAGCTGAGCGGTTTTTGTGTCCTTGAAAGTATGTTGCCAGCGGTAACCTGCTCTGGATAATCCTCCCACACCATTCTTGCCGAAGCCGATCAATAGAGACTCTTGGGGATGTTCTTTTAAAAACCCTTTTGCGAGCTCGATCAGATCATGATTGAAGGAGCCGCAAAGACCGGTGTCCGAAGTGATCAGAATGATCGCGGTCTTTTTACCCTCGCGTTGCTCGAGGAGCGGATGCTGAAAAGCAATATCGGTCTGCATTAGGCGCGCCAGAACCCCGGTTAAAGCTTTTTCGTATGGGGCGGATTGTTCCATCCAAAACTGATAGCGTTTAAGCTTGGCCGTGGCGACCATCTCCATGGCTTTAGTGATCTTCTGGGTGCTTTCAACGCTCCGGATACGATTTTTTAGTGTACGCAGCTGGCCTGACATTAGGATTTAAAGGATTGTTTGAATTTTAGGATAGCTTGTTTGAGTTTTTCTTTAGAAACATCCGAAAGGATCTTTTTCTCGGAGATCTCGTGGGAAACGTCGCTGTAATTTTTTTCGACAAAATCCCAAAGACCTTTTTCAAAATCCCGGACTTTAGAGACTGGAAGATCATCAAGGAACCCTTCATTACCGGCAAAGATGCTGACCACTTGTTTTTCTAAAGGAAGAGGGAAAAGGTCGTTCTGCTTGAGAAGTTCCATCATCCGTTCTCCTCGGGTGAGCTGGTCTTTGGTAGCTTTATCCAGGTCCGTTGAAAGCTGGGCGAAAGCCTGCATTTCGCGGTATTGTGCGAGCGCTAAACGCAACATCCCGGTTACTTGTTTCATGGCTTTAGTTTGAGCATTCCCGCCAACACGGGATACCGAAAGGCCGACGTTGATTGCGGGCCGGACCCCCGAATAAAAAAGATCGCTTTCCAAATAGATCTGCCCGTCTGTAATAGAAATCACGTTTGTTGGGATGTAAGCGGAAATATCTCCAAGTTGTGTTTCGATCACCGGAAGTGCGGTCAGTGAACCTCCGCCTAGATCTTCTCGGAGCTTTGCGGCACGTTCTAATAACCGGGAGTGAAGATAAAATACATCGCCGGGGTAAGCTTCGCGTCCGGGAGGGCGTTGTAAAAGAAGAGAGAGCTGGCGGTATGCGACCGCATGTTTTGAAAGATCATCATACATGACCAGAGCGTGTTTTCCCGTGAACATGTCTTCTTCGCCGATCGCGGCTCCGGCATAAGGTGCCAGGTATTGAAGAGGCGCGGGATCTTCGGAAGAAGCGCAAACGATCGTAGTGTATTCCATGGCGCCATATTTCCGGAGTTTTTCGCTAAGCGCTACGATGCTCGAGAGTTTTTGTCCGATGGCGACATAAATACAATGAACCCCCGTATCCTTTTGGTTCAGAATGGTATCGATCAGGATGGCGGTTTTTCCGGTCTGTCTATCTCCGATGATCAGTTCCCGCTGTCCACGCCCGATCGGGATCATAGAATCAATGGCTTTGATCCCGGTTTGTAGCGGTTCTTTGACCGGCTGACGCTGAACGACGGAAGGGGGGACGGCTTCGATCGGCCGCATTTTTTGAGTTACAAGAGGGCCTTGATCATCCAACGGATCTCCCAGAGGGTTAATAACCCGGCCTTTCAAGGCATCCCCGACCGGGACCTGAGCGATTTTTCCGGTACGTTTAACTTGATCGCCTTCTTTAATGTGACGGTCTTCACCCAAAATAACAACCCCTACATGATTGGGTTCAAGGTTCAGAACAAGACCTGTGGTACCGTCATGAAAAGTAACAAGCTCCCCGGCCATGACCTCATCAAGGCCATAGACACGGGCAATCCCGTCCCCGACCTGGAGAACGTAACCCACGGACTGCATTTCAAGTTTAGTTTGATATTTTTGAATCTCTTTTTGGATAGCTTGTGTGACTTCTTCGGGTTTAAGCATTAGGCGATTCCTTCTTCAAGTGGCACTAAAAGTTTTTGTTGTATTTCATGGATCCGGTTTTGAAAACTGCAGTCGATCTCTCGGCCGTCGAATTTCAGGACAAATCCTCCGAGGAGGCTCGGATCGGTTTTGGGCATGAGTTGGATTTCAGACCGGAGTTTATTTTTGAGAACATTCTTGACCCTTTCCTGGAACTGGGAAGAAAAAGGGACGACGGAAACGATCTCCACCTCCTGGATCCCCATTTTTTTCTTAAATGCTTTATGGAAAACCGATAGGATAACCGCCAAAAGAGGGAAGCGTTTCTTTTCGATCAAGGTCTTTAAAAAGCGGATCAACAGGTCCGGGAGATCCTTCGGAAGAATATTTTGAATTAGTCGAGTTTTTTCTTCATCCGAAAGAGTCGGGTTGGAAATGAGGCTCATGATCTGCGGATGATCTCGGGTCAAAGCGGTCACTTGTTCTAACCCGGCATGGATTTCACTGAGACGGTCTTCTTTTTCGGCCAGTTCGAACAGCGCCCGCGCATATCGGTTTGCAGCGATGAGGTCGCTCATAGTTTTTTCTCAAGCTCCGTCAGGATCTCAATCGCTTTTTTCTCGTGTTTGGCCGGATCCATTTTTTCGGTCAGGATCTTTTCGGCAACCTGGATCGAGAGGTTCGCGATCTCATTACGTAAAATTACCCGGGCTTTTTGGGTCTCAAGCTCAAGATTCTCTTTAGCTTTCTCGAAAGAAACTTGGGAGTCCCGTCGAGCTTTTTCTTGGAGTTCGCGAGCGATCTGACGCCCTTCTTGAATAGCTTCCTGCATTTTGGCACGTGCCTCTTCTTCGATTTTCTGCATATGCGCAAGATAATCTTTTTGAAGCGCGGCCACATCCTGCTTGGTTTTTTCGATATCCCGGAATTCTTTTTCAATACGGCTCTTCCGGGATTCCAATACGTTCAAAAAAGGCTTCCAAAAGAACATCTTGAACAGAACAAAAAGCACCAAAAACCCTAAAGCTTGGGTCAAAATCTCTTTTAGTGAAAGGTCCATAAAACCCTTTGGGTCATTTGTCTTAAGATTAGCGCGAAACCTTATGCGCCAAGCTTGGATTTAAAAAGAAGAACAACAAAAAGGGCGTAAATGGTCAGAGCTTCAATAAAAGCGCAGCCGATGATCATAGCCATTTGGATCTTATTGGAAGCTTCGGGCTGACGGCCGATGGCTTCCATAGCGGCAGCGACAGCTCTCCCGAGCGCCAGGGCCGAACCAAAAGCAGCGATTGCCACACCGATGGGAAGCGATGCGGATAAAATTTCTTGAAGACCCATAATTTCCTCCTGTTTTGAGTTATGAATGTTCCTCTTCGTGAGAGAACATGAGTGTAATATAAATAGCGGCCAAGAACGAAAACACAAGCGCTTGTACCGCGCCAAGCAAAAGAGATAAAAGCATGAATGGCAATTGGATCGGCACGCCGACCGGTAGATGTAAAAAAGAACCCAGCCCGATCCCCAGGACTACAAAAGCGGCAAGCAGGGCATCCTCGCCCGAGATGTTCCCGAATAAACGCAAGGACAGGCTGACGGGTTTGATCAACTCCTGGAGGATATGCAGGGGGAAATTGAGAGGGACCAAAAACCATTCCACGAGTTCTTTAGGAGACCCCATGAAATGATAGATATATCCCCAAAGCCCGTTTTCCCGAAGCCCTACGAATTGGACATAGAAAAAAACAACTAGCGCCAAACCAATAGTTGTGTTCAAACTTGAAGTGGGGGATTTAAAACCGGGAACGATCCCCATCCAATTGTCTAAGAGGATGAAAATAAAAAGAGTTCCGACGAAAGGGATATGCTTTTTCCCATGCTCGCCCAAAACATTCATAAAAAGATCCGAGATCTTTTGCGCGAACAGTTCAAAAAGATTTTGAGAAAAAGTCAGGCATTCAATGTTTTTCTTCACCCGTACAGCAAAGATCAAGAAAGCTAATCCGAACAACCAGGCAAAAAAGACATTTTCCCAACGGTGCAAGAAATCAACCCAAGGAACGCCATGCCATTTGTGATAAAAAAGGGTGATCCAATTGGCGATTTCGCCGGAGTTTTCAGAGGCCTGTACGTTTGTTGCTGCTGTTTCTGGAGTCATAAGATCATGATGGCTTATTAGTTTTTGAAATTTTCTTAATAATCTGGATCGTTTCTTTGACCGAAGCAATGAACCCTAAAAGCATAATGCAGGTCACGCCCCACGGGCTTATTTTAAGTTTTTCATCTAGGATGGAACCTAAAAAATATCCTACGATCGGCCCTGAAAGAAGCACTAAGGGGATCAAAGTCGCTAAACCCAATTGTTTCACAGTATTTTGCGCCAAAAGAGGCCCCTATTTTTAAAAACAAACGCATCATTATCTGGCAAAGCTCGTTCTATTGTCAAGGCAAGACTATGCGTTTTTAAGGTGTCTTTCCAGGAGGATTTAAGATCTGTAAAAACTAATGTAAAAATTCTATGTCAGATTTTATATGACATGTCGATATACTAAAAAACATCTCTGGAGTTCAAAAGGGAGCAGATTATGATTAAAGGACTTTTCAACCTCATTGCCGGTTTGATCCGTTTCATTATTCTTTTGATCGTTTTGGGATTGATTTTTCACGCCTGGACACTTAAACAGATTTTAAAATATTCCATCAGCTATAGCCTTGGCGCTGAAGTTTCCATCCAGAAAGTCGAGATAGATTGGCAGCATTCAGCTTTTGAGGTGAAAGATTTACAAATCGGTAATCCGAAGGATTTTCCTCGGGGCGTATTGGCGGATATCCCTCTTTTGGTCGCAACGATCGACCTTTCAAAGATCCCTGAAGGGCAGATCTATTTAAAAGCCTTAGGGATCAATATCCGCGAAATGGAGGTAATACGTATTCCCGAAGGGGGACTGAACATTTTAGGATTGAAACCGTTGCAACAAGAAAAAAAGGGGGCAGGAGCGATCTCTCGGACTCTCCAATCCGAGAAAGTTCAAAAATATTCTCCTCAAGTGATGATCAATAAGTTGATTTTTTCTTTTGATGAGATCAGCTATTTAGATCTTGTCAGTAGCGACCCTAAGCCTAAGCGTTTACGGATGGGAATAAAGGAAGCGACTTATTATAATATTCGAGGGACTGGGGATGTTGCCGGGATCATTGTCATTGAAGCATTAAAAAAACTAGGGTTCAATTATTTACAATCCCAAGCCCAAAAGTTAGGAGAAAAATTAATCCCCGAAGCCTCTAAAAAAGACAATTTCTTTCAAAAAGCAACTTCTTCCATTAAAGATCTTTTTTCCTGAGATCACCTAACTCTTTACATGATAATGAGTTAGGCCTTTATTTCGGTTTTAATTTTTAATATTAAGATAGTACTAAATTTAATATTTAAACGGCCTTATATAAATAGGAAGGCATCTTCATATTTTCCTAAAAGCCTCAAAAATATCTCAAAAAAAATTAAATAAAGACTTGACACTATTTGAGATATGATTAGAATATTGCCTTTCCTTATAGGCGAGGACTGTCTCCATTTAATGGCGGTATTTTCCCTTTAAAGTGAGAAAACCCGATATTTTTGAAGGGCTTTCTGTGAAGGAAAAGTTATTCTTTATTTAAATTAGGTAGCAGAAAAAGCTTCAGCAGATTTGCTGGAGTAGCTCAGTCGGTAGAGCACATCCTTGGTAAGGATGAGGTCATGGGTTCAATTCCCATCTCCAGCTTAGGATGTGAAAACGAAACTTCAATCATAAGGGAGAATCCCAATGGCAAAAGAACAATTCAAGCGCAGCAAACCTCACGTGAACGTCGGAACGATCGGACACGTGGACCACGGTAAAACCACTTTGACCTGCGCCATGACCAAGGTGTTGTCGGCGAAGGGGATGGCCACCGTCCGCGAATATGCGGATATCGCCAAGGGCGGCACGGTCCGTGACGATTCCAAGATCGTGACGATTGCCGTTTCCCACGTCGAGTACGAATCCGAAAAGCGCCATTACGCGCACGTCGACTGTCCGGGACACGCGGACTACATCAAGAACATGATCACGGGTGCCGCGCAGATGGACGGTGCGATCCTGGTCGTTTCCGCTGTGGATGGGCCGATGCCCCAGACCCGCGAGCACATCCTGCTTGCCCGTCAGGTTGGCGTTCCCGCGATCGTGGTATTCCTCAATAAATGCGACCTCGTCGAAGACAAAGAGCTCCTTGACCTCGTCGAAATGGAAGTCAGAGACCTCCTCAAGAAATACGATTTCCCCGGCGATAAGATCCCCGTCATCCGCGGTTCGAGCCTTCCGGCTGTCCAGAACCCCACCGATGCGGCGTCGAATCAGTGCATCATGGATCTCGTCAAGGCCCTGGATGAAAGCATTCCCGAACCGAAACGCGATACCGAAAAACCCTTCCTGATGCCGGTCGAAGACGTTTTCTCGATCTCCGGCCGCGGAACGGTCGCGACGGGTCGTATCGAGCGCGGGGTCATCAAAGTGAACGAAGAAGTCGAGATCATCGGGTTGCGTGAAGGCGCTATGAAATCTGTGGTAACGGGCGTCGAGATGTTCCGCAAGCTGCTTGATGAAGGGCGCGCGGGCGACAACGTAGGTCTCCTCCTCCGCGGCGTCGAAAAAGACCAGATCGAAAGAGGGATGGTCATCGCGAAGCCGGGTTCGGTGACGCCTCACAAGAAGTTCAAAGCTCAGATCTATGTGTTAAGCAAGGAAGAGGGCGGCCGTCACACGCCGTTCTTTAAAGGGTATCGGCCTCAGTTTTATTTCCGCACCACCGATGTTACGGGGATCGTGACATTGCCGGCCGGCGTTGAGATGGTCATGCCGGGCGACAACGTGTCGATCGAAGCGGAACTGATCATGCCGGTCGCAATGGAAAAAGAGCTCCGATTCGCCATCCGCGAAGGCGGGAAAACGGTCGGCGCCGGCGTTGTCAGCGAGATCATCGCGTAACATCTCGTTCGTCCCAATTTACGCTTAAAATTATAATGAAAATTGGGACAGCACTGATTTCCGATTAAAAAGTAGCGGAAAATCAGGCGGACACAAATCCTAGCATTTTTGGCGAAGCCCTGCTGGCTGTAAGGCGTTTATTTTCGCCGTAAGAGGTCTTACAGCCGAAAAACCAGTATTTAAAATCGTGTTTTTTTCCGCGGTTTTATTAAGACAAAAGCAAAGGTTTTATTTCAATGCAAGAGATCATTTCCCTCGTGTCGGCTTGTGACTGCAAGGCGACCTATTGGACGCGGAAGAACAAAAAAAAGAATCCGGACAAGATCGAGCGGAAAAAATATTGTCCGAGCTGCCGCAAGCATGTCCTTTTTCGGGAAAAGAAATAAGGGCGTTTTTTCGGAGACTAACGGCATAAAGGCCTGTAGCTCCAATTGGTAGAGCGGCGGTCTCCAAAACCGCATGTTGCAGGTTCGAGTCCTGCCAGGCCTGCGATGGACAATATAAATTTTATAAAATATGTTTCAAAAAATCGGGAATTTTGTACAAGAAACTATGCAGGAACTGAATAAGGTCACTTGGCCGACGTGGAACGAGGTCTGGCAAGCGACCTTAGTAGTGATCGTGGTCACCTTTCTTATGGCACTTTTTATCGCTCTGGTAGATTTTTTTGTATCCAGCGGTTTCCGACTTTTGGTTATGTGATATGGCTGAAGCTAAATGGTATGTCGTTCATACGCAGACAGGTATGGAAAATAAAGCGCGCTCGAGCTTATTGAGCCGCGCTGAGACCTCGGGTCTTTCTCACTTAATCCGTGAAGTTCTGATCCCGATGGAAAAAGTGAGTGAAGTTAAAGGCGGGAAAAAACGCATTAGCGAACGAAAATTTTTCCCCGGCTATATCCTGGTCAATATGGAGCTGACCGAGGATAGTTGGCATTTAGTAAGGGAGACGCCGGGGATTTCTGGCTTTGTCGGATCGGGAAAAAGTCCGACACCTCTTTCTCCGAAAGAAGTCGGCGAGATTATCCGCGAGCAAGAAGAGAAAATGACAAAGCCTAAGCCTAAAGTGGAATTTGGAGAAGGCGAGAGCGTCAGAGTTAAAGAAGGGGCTTTTGCGAATTTTAACGGAACGATTGAGCAAGTGAACCCGGATCGAGGCAAGCTTAAAGTGATGGTCACTATTTTCGGGCGCCCGACACCGGTTGAACTTGAATATTGGCAAGTCGAGAAGATCTAATATGGCAAAAGAAATCATTACAAAAATTAAATTACAGATCCCTGGCGGTCAAGCGAACCCGGCGCCCCCGATCGGTCCGGCCCTTGGTCAACATGGTGTGAACATCATGGAGTTCTGCAAGCAGTTCAACGAAAGAACTAAAGACCGTCCCGGAACGATCCTGCCCGTCGTTATGACGGTCTATAAAGATAAATCGTTTTCTTTTATTTTGAAATCACCTCCGGTTGCGGCGGCGATCAAAAAAGCGGTTGGTCTGGCCAAGGCTTCTTCCGAACCGGGGCGTGTGATCATTGGGAAACTTACAAAAGCCCAAATGATGGAAATCGCTAAAGCAAAGATGTCGGACTTAAATACCACCAAGATCGAAAGTGCCATGAAGCTTGTTGCTGGCGCTGCCCGCAGTATGGGGATCGAGGTTGAAAAATAACTTAAAACTATGAAAAAAAGTAAACGTTATCAAAAACGAGCGAGTTTAGTTGAAGAGGGGAAAAACTATCCTCTTTCCGAGGCTGTTAAGATCCTGAAGAAGATCGAAAAAGGGAAATACGACGAGACGGTTTCTTTGGATTTCCAGCTCGGGATCAAAGCTGAAGCAGGAGATGAGAATGTCCGCGGAGTGGTCAGCTTGCCTCATGGAAGCGGAAAGACCGTAAAAGTGATTTGTTTTTGCAAAGGGGAAGCAGCCAAACAAGCGGAAAATGCCGGTGCGGATCTTGTCGGCGCCGAAGAACTTGTAGAAAAAGTTAAAAATGGTTTTTTGGATTTTGATGTTGTGGTAGCTCATCCGGATATGATGCGTGAAGTCAGTAAGTTAGGGCGCGTGCTCGGGCCTAAAGGTTTGATGCCGACCCCTAAGACAGGCACTGTGACACCGCAAGTTGACCGCGCCGTAAAAGAATTAAAAGCCGGTCGCATTGAATTTAAAAGCGATAAAACAGCAGGGCTGCATGCGGTATGCGGGAAATTATCTTTCCCGGAAAATGCATTGCTTGAAAATGCAAGAACCGTGATCAAAGCCGTTCGCGAATCCAAGCCGGCGACTAGCAAGGGTGAATATTTAAAAAGCATTACGCTTGCCGTAACGCAAGGCCCTGGGGTCCGACTGAATATGGGAGCGCTGTAAGATTATGCCATCCTTGATCAAAGAATTGATGTTTCAAGAGGTTATGAAAGAATTTGAGAAAAGCCCTTATGCTTTTATCTCGAATTTTCAAGGGTTGAAAGTTTCCGATCTTTCCGATCTTCGCCGGAACCTGGAAAAGGTTTCACGACGCTCGTTGACGGTAAAGCATGCGATGGCGCGGAAGATCTTTGAGAAATTGAATTATAGTCAAGCCGAAAAATTCTTAAATGGTTCGGTGGTCGTAACTTTTGGAGAAAAAGATCCGCAGGAGATTTCCAAAAAGATCGTTGATTTTGCAAAAACAAACGAAAAATGGAAGCCAGCGGGCGTTATTTTTGAAGGACAAGTCCAGGGAGAAGAATTTGTAAAACAGCTTGCGAAATTACCGTCACGAAAAGAACTTTTGACGCAGATGGTACTCCGCATGAATTCCCCGATCTCAGGCTTTGTCAATGTTCTTGGCGCTTTGACGCGTAACCTTGTGGTTGCGCTCGAAGAAGTCCGGAAGAAAAAAGCAGCTGCTGGCGCTGCGGCATCCTAAGACCAGTTATTAAGAACTAATAAGATCATGAACCCAAGGAGGAAATAGTCATGACCGAAGCAACAGAAACAAAACAAATTTCTGCAAAGTTACAAGGCATTCTTAAATCCATTGAGGAATTAACAGTGCTTGAACTCGCAGATCTCGTTAAAGCACTCGAAGAAAAATTTGGCGTCAGTGCAGCCGCAGCCATTCCGATGGCCGCAGTGGCCGTTGGCGGTGGAGCCGCAGGCGCAGCTCCCGCAGAAGAAAAGACCAGCTTTACGGTGGTCTTGACGGATGCCGGCGCTAACAAGATTCAGGTGATCAAAGAGATCCGTACGGTCACCAATCTCGGGTTGAAGGAAGCCAAAGACCTTGTTGAGGGCGCTCCGAAGACCGTGAAAGAAGATGTGAACAAAGAAGACGCTGAGAAGATTAAGAAAGCCTTAGAAGCTCAGGGCGCAAAGGTTCAAATTAAGTAATTTAAGTCACGGATGTTTCGATTAAGAAAGCAAACAACCGTACTCAAAGGAGGGCATTTCTGAATGATGCCTTTAATTAAAAGGAAAAGTTTCGCAAAGATCCAGGATACGATGGAATTGCCGAATCTGGTCGAGATTCAGATCAGGTCCTACGATGATTTTCTGCAAACGAACCGCTCGAATCGTCGCAGGAAACGGCAAGGCTTGGAAGCGGCTTTTGCGGATTGTTTTCCTATCGAAAGCTTTGATGGGACTTGTAAATTGGAATACGAGGGTTATTCCTTGGGCAAACCCAAATATTCCATTGTCGAGTGTCAAAAGCGGGGGATGACGTATGCTGCTCCTTTGAAAGTGAAGCTCCGTTTGGTCCGTAAAGGCGTTGCTAAAGAACAGGAAGTTTATATCGGTGAACTTCCGCTCATGACGGAAACAGGGACCTTTATTATCAACGGCGCGGAACGCGTGATCGTCAGCCAACTCCATCGTTCCCCGGGCGTTTCTTTGGAAGAAACGCTTCATCCCAGTGGGAAAAAGATCTACAGCGTTCGGATCATCCCGTATCGCGGGGCTTGGCTTGAATTCGAGTGCGATGTGAATGATGTGCTTTATGCGTACATTGACCGTCGCCGTAAGATCCTTGCCACAGCGCTTTTAAGAGCGCTGGGTTATTCCTCAACGCTGGATATTTTTAAAGAGCTATACCCTGTTGAAAAAGTCAAAGCGTTTGACAAATCCAAGATCAAAGAATATGAAAATGAATTTTTAGCAGATGACATCGTCCATCCTACCACCAAAGAACCTATCGCAGTGGCCGGGACCAAACTCACAAAAGAAGTCCTCGGAATCTTGGCGACGAACCATATCACCGCCTTTTCCGTTGTTAAGCTCGGAAAAGATGACGTGTGTGTGATCAATACTCTTGAGCGTGATCCTTATCGTAGCGCCCAGGATGCCCAGCTCGCGATCTATCGCCGTATCCGTCCCGGAGATCCGCCGACAGAAGCTAGCGCCAAAGACCTTATCCAAAAATTGTTTTTTGATCAACAGCGTTATGACCTCGGAAATGTCGGACGGTTCATGCTTAATCGGAAGTTAGGCCTTGAAACCGATCAGAAATTAACGACGCTCCGTCCGGACGATGTGATGAAAGTCATCGGTATGCTTTTGAAATTACGTTCCGGTGAGATCCGGGTCGATGATATCGACCATCTCGGGAACCGACGCGTCCGTTCCGTGGGTGAGCTTTTACAGAACCAGTTCCGTGTGGGCTTGGCCCGTATGAAACGTTCCTGTGTGGAACGTATGTCGATTTATGATCTTGATGCTGCGATGCCGCATAACTTGATCAACCCCAAACTTATCTCGGCGGCGATCAAAGATTTCTTTGGCCGCAGCCAGTTATCGCAATTCATGGATCAAACCAACCCCTTAGCGGAGCTGACGCATAAACGTCGTCTTTCCGCATTGGGTCCTGGCGGTCTTTCCAGAGAGCGTGCGGGTTTTGAAGTCCGCGACGTTCATCCTTCGCACTACGGCCGCGTTTGCCCGATCGAAACGCCGGAAGGCCCGAACATCGGCTTAATTGCTTCGCTCAGTACTTTTGCCCGTGTGAATGATATCGGTTTTCTCGAAAGTCCTTACCGGAAAGTGGTTAAAGGGCGCGTAACAGACCAGATCGATTATTTAACCGCAGACGAAGAAGATAAATATGTGATCGCGCAGGCGAATGCTCCTCTTGATAAGAATGGCCGTTTTCTGACCGATGCTGTATCTTGCCGTTCTCGCGGAGATTTTCCTAAAAAGAAACCCGAAGAAATTGATTACATGGACGTTTCTCCGCGCCAGCTCGTCTCTGTGGCCGCCGCGCTGATCCCGTTTTTAGAGCATGATGACGCAAACCGCGCGCTCATGGGCTCAAACATGCAACGACAAGCCGTGCCGCTGCTTACAACCGAGGCTCCTTTTGTGGGGACCGGGATGGAGCGGCATGTCGCTAAAGATTCGGGCGCCGTATTGCAGGCAAAATCAAGAGGGACCGTAAAAGCGGTCTCTGCCGAAGAGATCGTGATCGATGATTTTGTTTATAAGCTTAGAAAATTCAAACGCTCCAACGCCGGGACTTGTATTAACCAACGGCCATTAGTCCAAGTCGGGGACAAAGTGAAGCGGGGCGATATTATTGCGGACGGCGCGGCAACGCAAGGCGGAGAATTAGCCCTTGGCCGTAACGTGCTCGTGGCTTTTATGCCGTGGCGCGGATACAACTTTGAAGACGCTATTATCGTCAGCGAAAAGCTCTGCAAAGAAGACGTTTATACTTCCCTGCATATCGAAGAATTTGAGATCGAAGCCCGTGACACCAAGCTCGGGAACGAAGAGATCACTCGTGATATCCCGAATGTCAGTGAAGAAGCTTTGAAAGACCTTGACCAGGAAGGCGTTGTCCGGATGGGCGCTGAAGTGAAACCCGGCGATATCCTTGTCGGGAAGATCACTCCGAAATCCGAGATCGAACTTTCTCCAGAAGAAAAACTCCTGCGGGCCATCTTTGGCGAAAAAGCCGGGGATGTCCGGGACGCTTCATTGACCGTGCCTCCGGGCGTGGAAGGGATCGTTGTGGATGTGAAGGTTTTTGCTCGAAAAGAAGCACAGGCGAAGAGCAAGGAAGAACGCCGTCAGGAGAATAAAGAGATCAATGAGATCAAGGAACGATATGACGAGCGGATCGAAACTTTAAAGAAAGAGCGTTTAAATAAGATCGCAGACATGATCATCGGACAAAAAATATCCGAAGACCTTCTGGATGATATTTTAGGCGAAGTGATCATGAAATCCGGACACGTGATCCAGAAAAGCGATCTTAAAAAACTCGAAAATTGCGATTGGGATTCTCTCCGCCTCGACGATGATCCGGATCTTGAAGAAAGCGTTAAGAAGATCGCTCGAGTGTGGGGTGACGAGATTGATGAGCTTGTTTCAGAAAGGACCCGTGAGATCGATCGCGTGAAAAAAGGCGACGAGCTTCCTCCGGGCGTGATCAAAAAAGTTGTGGTGTATGTTTGTTCCAAAAGGAAGATCTCGGTCGGGGATAAAATGGCCGGACGTCACGGAAATAAAGGCGTGATCGCAAAAATCCTTCCCGAAGAAGATATGCCCTATACGGATGATGGAACACCCGTGGAAATTATCTTGAACCCTCTGGGCGTGCCATCCCGTATGAACGTTGGACAGATTCTTGAAACCCATTTGGGTTGGGCGGCAAAGGCTTTAGGTTTTCATGTTGAAACTCCGGTATTCAGCGGTGCGACCGAAGATGAAATTAAAGCTATGATGAAAGAAGCTAAGGTCCCCAATGAAGGGAAAACGAAGCTTCATGACGGACGGACAGGTGAGGTTTTTGACGGGAAGGTAACCGTGGGTTACATCTATATGTTAAAACTGGCCCACTTGGCTGATGATAAGATCCACGCACGCTCGATCGGGCCTTATTCTCTTGTAACCCAGCAGCCGCTTGGAGGTAAAGCTCAGTTCGGCGGACAGCGTTTTGGAGAAATGGAAGTTTGGGCCCTGGAGGCGTATGGGGCTGCGTTCACGCTTCAAGAGCTTCTCACAGTCAAAAGCGATGACGTTGTCGGAAGAACTCGCGTTTATGAAGCGATTGTTAAAGGCGAACCTGCGCTTCATGCCGGGACTCCTGAATCATTCAATGTTCTTGTTAAGGAATTACAGGCGCTAGGGCTGGATATCAACCCTGAGCGCTCTGGAGGCGCTAAGGCTTTGCTCGAAGCGAAGGCGAAGGTGAAAGAAGAAAAAGAAGAAGAGGCGAAGGAGAAACTTAAAGTATGAACTACGACATCAATACTTTTGATTCTGTAACAATTCGCATCGCGTCTCCGGAGACGATCCGTCATTGGTCTAAAGGGGAAGTTAGAAAACCTGAAACGATCAATTACCGGACCCTTAAACCCGAAAAAGACGGGCTTTTCTGCGAAAGGATCTTTGGTCCGACCAAAGATTATGAATGTGCTTGCGGAAAATATAAACGGATCAAACATAAGGGGATCGTTTGCGACCGTTGCGGTGTTGAAGTTACGCAGGCCCGTGTCCGAAGAGAACGGATGGGGCATATCGAACTGGTGACGCCGGTCTCTCATATCTGGTTCTTTAAAACGATGCCTTCCCGCATCGGAAACCTTCTTGACCTCAGTGTCCGCGCCCTTGAAAAAGTCCTTTACTATGAAGAATACATCGTTATTGATCCGAAACAGACTCCGCTCAAACATAAGCAACTTTTGACGGAAGAAGAATATCAAAAAGCCCAGGAACAATATGGTCCTGAGAATTTTGTGGCGCAGATCGGTGCGGAAGCGGTCCAAACCCTTTTGGCGGAATTGGACCTCGATAAATTGGGGCAAAAATATCACCGCCAGGTTAAAGCTGCGAAATCCAAGCAGGCCCGTGCGCGTTCGGTAAAGATCCTCAAGATTGTGGATGCCTTCCGTAAATCCGGGAATGAACCGCAGTGGATGATCTTGAAAGTGATCCCGGTGATTCCGCCCGACCTTAGGCCGCTCGTGGCTTTGGATGGCGGACGTTTCGCGACAAGCGATTTAAACGACCTCTATCGCCGTGTGATCAACCGCAATAACCGTTTGAAAAAATTACTCGATCTTAAAGCGCCGGATGTCATTATCCGTAACGAAAAACGCATGCTTCAAGAAGCTGTAGACGCGCTTTTTGATAACGGCCGTCATGGTCGCCCGGTCTTGGGAGCTGGTAACAGGCCCTTAAAATCCTTAAGCGATATGCTTAAAGGTAAACAAGGCCGTTTCCGTCAGAACCTTCTCGGGAAACGCGTGGATTATTCCGGCCGTTCCGTGATCGTCATTGGGCCGGAGCTCAAACTCCACCAGTGCGGGTTACCGAAGAAAATGGCGCTCGAACTTTTTGAACCTTTCATTATTCGCAAGCTTAAAGAACGCGGACATGTGCACACGATCCGTTCTGCCAAAAAGATGGTCGAACGTGTAAAACCGGAGGTCTGGGATATTTTGGAAGAAGTGATCCAAGAACATCCCGTGCTTCTTAACCGTGCCCCTACGCTTCACCGTCTTGGAATCCAGGCCTTTGAGCCGATGCTGATCGAAGGGAACGCGATCCGGATTCATCCGCTCGTTTGTACGGCTTTCAACGCAGACTTTGACGGCGACCAAATGGCCGTTCATGTACCCCTTTCCATGGAAGCTTTGATGGAAGCTCGCATCCTCATGCTTTCGGCAAACAACATTTTCTCTCCAGCAAGCGGTCAGCCGATTACCACACCGACCCAGGATATCGTTCTCGGCATCTATTATTTAACAAAGGTCCGGGAAGGGGCGAAAGGCGAAGGGCTTTCTTTTGCGGATGCTCAGGAAGCGATCCTGGCCTATCAAGATAAACAGATCCACAAACACGCTAAATGCAAAGTCCGTTTAGCTTCAGGTGAAACCGTAGAAACGGTGATCGGGCGCATCCTCTTTAATGAAGTGCTGCCGAAAGGATTCCGTTATGTGAACGAAGTGGTCAATAAAGGGAAGCTCTCCAAGATCATCGCAGAATGTTACAACCGTTTTGGGCATGAAGAGGTCGTGAAGCTTCTGGACCGGTTGAAAGCACTCGGTTTTGAAGAAGCAACTTACGGCGGTTTATCGATTGGCATTGATGATATTAAGATCCCCGAGAAAAAAGAGGATATTCTGAACGAGGCCCGCAAAGAAGTTAAGGCGATCGAAAGTCAATATAAGCAAGGCGTGATCACCGAAGGTGAACGTTATAACAAAGTCATCGATATCTGGACCCATACGACGGACCGTGTTTCCGACATTATGTTTGAAGAATTGGATCCTTTTAACCCTGTTTTCATGATGGCTGATTCGGGTGCCCGTGGTTCAAAAC
>CAYQTU010000007.1:0-34248 GCA_964420575.1 uncultured bacterium | reverse complement strand
TCTCATCTTCGATTCGGCCCGGATCCGATCCGGTCGCCTTATTTGATCAGTAAAGCCCATTTTGTGGCCTGTCATCAGACCGTGTTCCTCGAAAAGTATGATATGCTACGAAATATCATTTCGGGAGGGACTTTCTTATTGAATGCCCCTTGGAGTGCGGAGGAGGTCTGGGGACATATTCCGCGTGAGGTTCAGCAGCAGATCCTCTCCAAAAAGGTGAAATTCTATGTGATCGATGCCTACAAAGTAGCCGCCGAAAGCGGGATGGGGATGCGGATCAATACCATCATGCAAGTCTGCTTTTTTGCGATCTCCGGCGTTTTACCCCGGGAGCAAGCGATCGAAGCGATCAAAAAAGCGATCCAAAAGACCTACGGGAAAAAGGGAGAAGAAGTCGTTCAGCAGAACTTGAAAGCCGTGGATATGTCGCTGGCCTATCTCCATGAAGCAAAAGTCCCGACTGTTGCCGATAGCCAGCTCAAAATGTTATCTCCGGTTACTTCTGATGCTCCGGCCTTTGTAAAAGATGTTTTGGGAATGATCATTGAAGGACGGGGAGACGATCTTCCTGTCAGTGCGATGCCAGTGGACGGAACGTTCCCGACGGCAACGACCCAGTATGAAAAACGGAATATTGCGCTTGAGATCCCGGTTTGGGAATCGGATCTTTGTATCCAATGCGGCAAATGTAATATTGTTTGCCCTCATGCCGTGATCCGCATGAAGGTCTATGACCCCCGGTATTTGGAAGGAGCTCCGGAAGGGTTCAAATCGGCGGATGCGAAAATGCCGGATTTCAAGGGACAGAAGTTCACGATTCAGGTCGCACCCGAAGACTGCACGGGCTGCGGAGTTTGTGTGGAGACCTGTCCTGCGAAAAGTAAAACAGACCCTAAAAAGAAAGCCATCAACATGCATCCTCAGATGCCGCTTCGGGAATCGGAAAAACCTAAATGGGAACATTTCTGCAAGATCCCGGATTTTGATCGCCGTAAATTAAAGATCGCTATGGTGAATCAACAGCAAGCCATGCGGCCCCTTTTTGAGTTTTCCGGAGCCTGTGCCGGGTGCGGAGAAACGCCTTATGTGAAGATCGTTTCGCAACTTTTTGGAGATCGGGCGGTGATTGCCAATGCGACGGGATGTTCTTCGATCTATGGCGGGAATCTTCCGACTACGCCGTGGGCCAAAGATGCGAACGGCCGCGGACCCGCATGGTCAAACTCGCTTTTTGAGGATTGCGCCGAGTTCGGTTACGGATTCCGGCTTGCGATCGATAAACAAAAAGAATTTGCTTCCGAACTTCTTGTCAAACTCCAAGACCGTATTGGGAGTGATCTTGTGCAATCTCTTCTTAACGCCAAGCAGCAAACGGAATCTGATATTTATGAACAACGTGAACGGGTAGCGGCTCTCAAGAAAAAACTTTCGAGCCTGAACACGGATCCTGATGCGGCGCAGCTTCTTTCGCTGGTGGATGCGCTCGTCAAAAAGAGCGTCTGGAGTTTTGGCGGTGACGGGTGGGCTTATGATATTGGATTTGGAGGATTAGACCACGTGATCGCTTCAGGGAAGAACATTAACATCTTTGTGCTGGATACCGAAGTCTACTCGAATACGGGCGGACAAGCATCCAAAGCGACTCCGCGGTCTGCGATCGCAAGATTTGCCATGGGCGGGAAACCCATGGGAAAGAAGAACCTTGGTTTGATCGCGATGACTTACGGGAATGTGTATGTCGCCTCGATCGCACTGGGGGCTAATGATCAACAGGCTCTAAAGGCGATCATTGAAGCCGAAGCTTACGATGGACCTTCTCTTATTATTGCATACAGTCATTGTATTGCTCATGGGATCAATATGACGACCGGCATGCAGGATCAGAAGGCAGCGGTAGCTTCCGGGCAGTGGCTCCTTTATCGTTTTGATCCGCAAAAGATCGAAAAAGGCGAAAATCCGTTAATGCTTGATTCGCGTGCGCCTTCAATCCCGGTGGAGCAATTTCTGATGATGGAGAACCGTTTTAAAATGCTGGTGAAAAGCAAACCCGAAGAAGCTAAACGACTTTTTCAGCTCGCACAAAAAGACGTGGATTTCCGTTGGAAATTGTATGAATATTTGGCCCAAGGGAAAGCCCAGCCGGATGCTCCGAAAACAGTTAATTAAAATCACGATGTGCCGAAAAAACACTAAGGACTAATGAAAAGGAAACCGCATGAGCCCTGAAGCCGTAGCAACACCCAAAAAGAAGGATCTGAAAGCATTGTTTGAACCGCAAGTCATAGCGGTGATCGGGGCTTCACGACGCACCGAAGCGGTGGGTTATGCGATCCTTAAAAATCTTCTCCAGACCGGATATAAAGGGAAAATTTACCCGGTCAATCCTAAAGCCGATGATATTCTTGGAGTGAAATGTGTTCCCGCCGTTGCGAATATCCCCGAAACGATCGATTTAGCGATCTTTATTATTCCTGGGGCTGCAGTTCCGGCTGAACTGGAAGCTTGTGGTAAAAAGGGAGCCCGGGCTGCTATTGTCATCTCAGCGGGATTCCGGGAGATCGGCGGCGAAGGGGTCAAGCTTGAAAATGAGATCCGTAAGATCGCAGATACTTATGGGATATCCGTGCTTGGACCGAATTGCCTTGGGCTTATCAACAATGATCCGAAGCTTTCGATGAATGCCAGTTTTTCAGGAACGATCCCGAACGTCGGGAATATCGCTTTTGTTTCCCAAAGCGGGGCTTTGGGGACAGCGCTTCTGGATTATGCTCGGGGGGAGAACATCGGATTTTCAAAATTTGTGAGCTTGGGAAATAAAGTGGATGTTACGGAGCTTGAGATCCTGCGATATTTAAAAGATGATCCGAATACCGATGTCATCATGATGTACCTGGAAGATATTGTTCAAGGCCATGAGTTTATCGAAATGGCGCGTGAGATCACAGGGGATATCGCGAAAACGAAACCTATTCTCGTGCTCAAATCCGGTCGTACGGCCCAAGGGGCCAAAGCGGCCAGTTCTCATACGGGTTCTTTAATGGGTTCTGATGAGGTGTATGATGCGGTATTCACCCAATCAGGGGTCATGCGCATGGATTCGGCCCAGGAAATGTTTGATCTGGCGATCGTTTTTGCCAATCAGCCCCTGTTAAAAGGGAATCGGGTGGCGATCGTTACCAATGCCGGTGGGCCGGGGATCATGGCGACCGATGCCTGCGTGAAATGCGGGTTGCAAATGGCTGAAATGAGTCCGGCAACCGTGGCGAAGCTTAAGGAAAAACTTCCGCCGACCTCTAATTTTTCAAATCCGATCGATGTGATCGGAGATGCTCAGCACGATCGGTATGAGCACGCCCTTCGCTGTGTGATCGCCGATCCTAACGTGGACGGTGTACTTGTTCTTTTGACCCCTCAGGCCATGACCGAGGCCGAGGCGACGGCAAAGGTAATCGTTGAATTGGATAAAAGTTCCGATAAAACGATCGTTACCTGTTTTATGGGGCATTCGGATGTTGCTTCGGGCGTGAAAGTCCTTAAAGAAAATCAGCTTCCGCATTACATGTTCCCGGAAGAGGCTGCAAAGGCATTGGCGGCGATGGATAAATACCAGCAATGGTTGACTCGGGCACGAACCGGAGTCAAAGTTTATCCTGTGGATCGTGAAGTTGCGATCAATGTGGTTAAGAAGGCTGATCAGGCGGGACAAAAATTCCTTCCAATCCATCAATCGATGGAGATTTTCAGCGCTTACGGTTTTCCGGTTTTGCCCTGGGCTTTTGTTCGTACGGCGGAAGACGCTTGGGAGCAGGCTGTAAAGATCGGTTTTCCGGTGGTGATGAAAGTGGTTTCGCAACAGATCATTCATAAAGTCGATGTCGGCGGCGTCCGTCTTAATTTAAATTCCGCGGAAGATGTTCAAAATGCTTTCCGTGAGATCATGGCCGTTGGGGAGCGGTTGAAGGCTAAAATTGACGGTGTTTTCATGCAACGTATGGCCCCCAAAGGCCGTGAAGTGATCTTGGGAATGAAGCGTGATCCGCATTTTGGTCCGATCTTGATGTTCGGGCTTGGCGGGATTTATGTTGAAGCCTTGAAGGACGTGACGTTCCGCGTGGCCCCGATCCGCGAACTCAGCGCTTATGATATGATGAAGAGTATCCGCGCTTATAAACTGCTTGAAGGCGTTCGCGGTGAGCCTCCTGCGGATCTCGAAGCTATGGCCGAATGTCTCAAACGTCTTTCGCAGCTTTCTTGTGATCATCCGGAAATCGATGAGATCGATATCAATCCTCTTATGGTTTACGGCGAAGGTAAAGGCGCCGGAGTGATTGATGCCCGGATTATTTTAAAATAATTTTTAAAACTCACCTTCCCTCAATCCTCTTGCCGTAAAAAAATCTGAAAAAAATCTAAAAAAATTCTTGCAACTTCACTTTAATAAGAATATTATTTCTCCCGGTTTTGTGAATGAACAAAATAAAAATATTTGAAAAAAGTTTTTCTTTGAAATTTGGTTTTTTAAAATTCACCGTTTTTAAATTTATTTTCCATTCCAAAACCACACCAAAAACTTAAAAAATCCGATTGACTTAGAAAGGGGAGTAGAGTACCTTATATACTAGATATAGTATTTGATGCAAAAAATAACTACAATATCTGGCCATATGGCCGATATAGAGTATAAATAGGGAGGAGCAATGGCTGAGCAATTCCAGTCTAAAAAGATCAATAGTATCCGCAAACGAGATGGTTCAATCGTTCCTTTTGATGGCGTTAAGATCTACAATGCCATCCTTAAAGCGGGTCAAGCGACTGGTGAATATGACGGCACAGAAGCTCACCTCCTAACTTTAGCCGTTATAAAAGTTATTGATAACCGTTATTCCCGCGGATTCCTCGATATCGAGAACATCCAGGACATCGTTGAGCATGTTCTTATTTCTTCCAACCACCTGAAGACCGCTCGCGCTTACATTGTTTATCGCGAACAGCATAAAAAATTACGAAAAGATAAAAAGACCGTTGTTGATGTAACTTCTTCGGTCAATGAGTATCTTTATAAACAGGATTGGCGCGTTAATGCGAATGCTAACCAAGGGTACTCGCTTGGAGGGATGATCCTCAATATTTCCGGGAAGGTGATCGCGAATTACTGGCTCGCTCATGTTTATCCGGAAGAAGTCGGGAATGCTCACCGGCACGGCGATATTCATGTTCATGACCTGGATATGCTTTCAGGATATTGTGCCGGCTGGTCTCTTAAAACACTTTTGCGGGAAGGGTTTAATGGTGTTCCTGATAAAGTAGAGTCTGCTCCGCCAAAACATTTAAGCTCTGCCGTCGGACAAATGGTGAATTTCTTGGGCACTCTTCAGAATGAATGGGCAGGAGCTCAGGCTTTTTCTTCGTTTGATACCT
The DNA here is from genome assembly GCA_964420575.1 of uncultured bacterium. GTDB lineage: Bacteria > Omnitrophota > Omnitrophia > Omnitrophales > Aquincolibacteriaceae > CAYQTU01. The sequence continues at coordinate 28,830 of CAYQTU010000007.1, read as the reverse complement.
ACCTTGCTCCTTATATTCGCATGGATAATCTTCCTTTTAGTGAAGTCCGTCAGTGCATTCAGGAATTTATCTATAACTTGAATGTCCCTTCTCGGTGGGGAACTCAAACCCCCTTTACGAACGTGACCTTTGATTGGGTCTGTCCGGAAGATCTTCGGGGAGAACATCCGATCGTAGGCGGTAAGGAAATGGATTTTACTTACGGCGAACTTCAAAAAGAAATGGATATGATCAACAAGGCCTACATTGAGGTTATGATGAAAGGGGATTCGAAGGGGCGTGTGTTTACCTTCCCGATCCCGACCTATAATGTGACCCCGGATTTTGACTGGGATCATCCGAACTGTGAGCTTTTATTCGAGATGACCGCGAAATACGGGCTCCCGTATTTTCAGAACTTCCTGAACTCTGATCTGAAGCCTAATCAGATCCGTTCGATGTGTTGCCGTCTGCAGCTTGACCTCCGCGAGCTTTTAAAGCGCGGGAACGGGCTTTTTGGTTCGGCGGAACAAACGGGATCTTTGGGGGTCGTGACGCTGAATTGTGCAAGGATCGGATATTTGTCTAAGGGGGATGAGGGGGCTTTATTTAACAGGATCGAAGCGCTACTTCAGATCGCTAAGACAAGCCTTGAGATCAAACGGAAGATCATCCAACGCCATATGGATGCCGGGCTTTTCCCGTACACGAAGAGGTATCTTGGGACGCTCAGGAACCATTTTTCGACGATTGGTGTTAACGGGATCAATGAATGCATCCGGAATTTTACGAACGACAAAGAAAATGTCACGACGCCGGACGGGTTTCAATTTGCTTTGAAGATCTTGGATTTTATCCGCACGCGTATGACAGCGTTCCAAGAAGAGACCGGGCATCTTTATAACCTTGAAGCAACTCCGGCGGAAGGAGCGACTTATCGCTTTGCGAAAGAAGATATCAAACGTTTTCCGGATATTTTACATGCCGGAACGGATGCGCGGCCATATTATACGAATTCCTCACAGTTGCCGGTGGCTTTTACGGATGATCCGTTCGAAGCTTTGCAACGGCAAGAAGAGCTTCAGCGCCGTTATACGGGAGGAACAGTCCTCCATCTTTATATGGGAGAGCGGGTCTCGAGCGCTGAATCGTGCAAGAAACTTGTGAAGCGAGCGCTTGAAGGGTATCGGATCCCGTATATTACGGTAACTCCGACCTTCTCGATTTGTCCCAAGCACAGCTATTTGCCCGGGGAACATGAGTTTTGTCCTAAATGCGATGAGGAAATCATTCATCAAAAGTTGATCAATCAGGATGCCGGTGTCGAAGCAGGTGCGACGGCGGCGGCGGAACAGTAAGGAGATAGCAATATGGAAAAAGAAAAAGTGGTCTTGAAAGATGAAGAAAGAACGCGCTGCGAAGTTTGGACGCGAGTGATGGGGTATCACAGACCGGTTTCCGGATTCAACGTGGGGAAAAAAGGCGAGTTTTATGAAAGAAAGTATTTCGCTGAACCCAAAGAAGGCGGGTGTGGTTGCTCCAAATAGTTTGAACCGCATTTGTGTTGCGGGTATTACACCGTTTACCACCATAGACTTCCCCGGCCGTTTGGCCGGGGTTTTCTATCTCCAGGGATGTCCTTGGCGGTGCCGTTACTGCTACAACTCGGAATTTTGGCCGTTCCCTCCCGAAGGAAGCCGCATCGCGCCTGAAAAAATCCAACAGTTCCTTGATTCACGAAAAGGGCATCTGGACGGGATCGTTTTTTCCGGAGGGGAGCCCACCGCGCATCCGGAACTTGCCGAATGGATGAAAGACGTTAAGGCGATAGGCTTTGAGATCGGTCTCCATACGAATGGCATGTTCCCGGATCGGCTTAGCGATGTGCTGCCGCTTTGCGACTGGGTTGGCATGGATATCAAAGCCCCGTTCCGTCTCTATGAAAAAGTCACTCAAATTAAAAACAGCGGGGAACCGGCTCAAAAGAGCGCTCAACTGATCCTTGCGAGCAAGGTCCAGTATGAATTCCGCACGACCCTGCACCCCGCGCTTTTAAGTGAAGAAGAGATTTTAGAAATGGCTCGTGAACTTGCGGGACTTGGCGCTCAAAATTATGTGTTGCAGATGTTCCGTCCCGAACATTGTCTGGATCAGGTGTTGCGGGAAGTTTCGAACCAAATAACAGGGATTTCCCCGGCTTTACGTCAGACGCTACAGAAAATGTTCCCGGTTTTCCAGGTCCGAGAATGATCTGTTTTTAGCTTATATAAATCTCTTTGGCCTTTTTTCAGTTCACCCTATAATAGCCACTCCCCCAAAGATTCAGGAGAGGAATTATGCCCTATACACCATTTCATTACGGCCCCGGAGCTGTTCTGGGGCTTTTGTGCTCGCGGCATTTGAATTTAGCTGCGGTTTTGATTGCGGGAGTGATTATTGATATCGAACCGATCTATATTTATAAGCAACAGCTGAATTATGCTCATCATGCGTTTTTTCATACTCTATGGGGGGCGACCATCGCGGCCGTAATTCTTTCGGGGATTCTTTATTATTTCCGGCTTGCGATCCACAAGATTCTAAACATTATTTTACTTCCGCAGCCAATGACATACCGCTCGATCTTGCTGGGGGCGCTTGCTGGATTTTTTTTGCACATTTTTTTTGATTCATTTGTGCATGCGGATATCAAGCCTTTTTTCCCTTTTAGTTATAATCCTTTTTATCAGGCGGCGACTTATGCCCAAGTGATTTTTGTATGTCAGCTTGCGTTTGCACTTGCGGGATTGCTTTATTTGTTAAAGCTTAATAAAAAAGAAAGTTGATCCGGGTATGAAAAACATTTACCGCTTTTCCTCTTTTTTACTTTTATGCATGTTTTCTTTGTCGGTGATGATGGGGTGTGCCACGACACCGTCAAAGGGCGGCTTAACGCGGATTTATTATGGAGAGATGGGGTATCGACCGGGCCTTTTTTCGATCGGGACCGAACAAAAAGGTCTTGGGATCGATCAGTTGAAAACAGAGCTGCAGAAATACCGTACGGCGCATCCCCAGGCCCGTTATGAATTTTATTCACATTTCAAATTACCGGATCCAAGCGTCGCGGAGATTCGGCGGGTGTTCAAGGAAGTCGGCATCAAGCCGGAACATTTTTGGGTCCCAGTTTCGGATCTGACCCGCAAAGACCAGAAGCCGTTGACCCCCGAGTTTGTTGATCTGAATAAGGAATATTAATTTACAATTTGCTTAAGGGAGAATAACGATGATCAGTACAGGCGTGAAAGGTTTTGATAAGGTTATTACCGGATTGCAGTTGGGCGATAATGTGGTCTGGCAGATCGATGCGGTCGAGCACTATGCAGAGTTTGTCATGCCTTTTGTCGAAAAGGCTCTTTCGGAAAAACGGAAATTGGTCTATATCCGGTTCGCGAATCATCCGCCTCTTTTCAAGGATGAAAAAAATATCACGATCTATAAACTTGACCCGCATGCAGGGTTCGAGCCCTTTTCGGCGCAGATCAGCCAGATCGCCAAAAAGGAAGGGGAAGGCGTGTTCTATGTCTTTGATTGTCTTTCGGATCTTCTGTCGGCTTGGTCCAATGACTTGATGATCGGGAATTTTTTTAAGATCACCTGTCCTTATCTTTTTGAGCTGAATACGATCGCCTATTTTTCTCTCCTCAGGAACCGCCATTCGTTCAAGACCGTTGCGCGTATCCGGGATACCACCCAGCTTCTGATCGAAGCCTATCACCTTGACGTGAATTGCTATATTCATCCGCTGAAGGTCTGGAACCGGTATTCGCCGACCATGTTCCTGCCGCATATCAAGCAAAAGGACCGTTTTGTTCCGATCGCGAACAGTGCAGACACGGCCAAGCTTTTCTCGGATATTTTTAAGAAAGGCGCAAAAAGCGCACGCCGCAAGCTGGACTATTGGGACATGCTTTTCATGAAAGCCGAAGACTTAGCGGGAAAGAAGGGGGTTTTACCCGAGACTAAAAAAGCAATGATGGAACAATTAGCGAAGATCACGATCGCCCGGGACGAGAAACTGCTTCGCCTGGCAAAAGAGTATCTGGACCTGGATGATTTTATGAATATCAAGTCTCGGATGATCGGAACGGGTTTTATCGGCGGGAAAACCGTTGGGATGCTGATCGCAAGAAATATTTTATCGCGCGATAAAAAATTGAAGGCGGATCAATTTTTTGAGCCTCATGACTCTTTCTATATCGGCTCGGATGTTTTTTATACATACATTGTTGAGAACGGTTGGTGGAAAGAGCATATGGCCCAGCGCACCCCGGAAGGTTATTTCGCAGTAGCCAAAACATTGCGTGAAAAATTGCTGACCGGCATCTTCCCGGAAGAGATCAAAGAGCAGTTTCAGCAAATGATCGAATATTTTGGACAATCCCCGATCATTGTCCGTTCGAGCAGTTTGCTCGAAGATAGTTACGGGAATGCGTTTGCGGGCAAGTATGAGAGTATTTTTTTGGTCAATCAGGGGACTCCGGAACAGCGCTATTCAAAATTCATGGAAGCCGTGCGGAGAATCTACGCCTCAACGATGAATGAAGATGCCCTTGTTTATCGCAGACAGCGAGGGCTTGATCAAATGGACGAACAGATGGCCCTTTTGGTCCAACGGGTTTCCGGGGCTTATCACGGCGATTTTTTCTTTCCGGATGTCGCGGGGGTCGGGATCTCTCACAATACCTTTGTCTGGAAAAGCAGCCTGGATCCGAAGGCTGGGATGTTACGTTTAGTATTTGGCTTAGGGACGCGTGCCGTCAATCGAGTCGAGGGCGATTATCCGAGGATCGTTGCACTCGATGATCCTTTGCTCAAAGCTTATGCGGGAATGGCAGCCACGCAGCGTTTTTCCCAGCATGATGTGGATCTATTGGACATCAAAGAGAATATTCCCCAGACGGTTTCGTTCAGAGATATTCTTAAACAGAAATTCGAAATACCGTTAGATCTGCTTGCGATCAGAGACGAAGAAGCGACCGAAAAATTACAAGCCATGGGAAGCGATGAAGAATCTTGGGTCCTGACCTTTGACAAGCTGGTGTCCCAAACCCGGTTTTCTGAGATCATGCAGCAGATTTTAAAGACCCTCGAACAGATTTATGAATATCCGGTTGATATCGAATTTACGGCTAATTTCAAAAAGAATGGAGACTTTCAGATCAATCTCCTGCAATGCCGCCCGATGCAAACGAAAGGATTGGGGCATCGGGTCAAGATCCCCAAAGCGGTCTCGAAAGAAAAAACACTTTTCCGATCCCAAGGGAATTTTTTGGGCGGGAATATTTCACAAGCGATCGACCAGATCATTTACGTCGATCCCGAGGCGTATTGTGCGTTGGAATCTCAATCGGAACGCTATGATATTGCGCGGGCCGTGGGCGAGTTGAACCGGAAGATCGGCGGTCGAGAAAAGATGTCAACGATGCTTTTAGGCCCGGGGAGATGGGGGACGACGACCCCTTCGTTGGGGGTTCCCGTTACTTTTGCGGAGATCAATTATATAACAGTGTTAGGGGAGATCGCTTTTGAAACAGAGAACGCTGCGCCGGAAATCTCCTTTGGGACGCACTTTTTTCAGGACCTGGTGGAGACCGGTATTTTTTACGTGGCGCTGTTCCCGGATGATGAAAAAGTCTTCATTGACCAAAAATTCTTCAAAGCGATCCCTAAAACGTTGAAGAAAATTTTACCGTCCTACGGGAAATACGATCATGTCATCAAAATCCTGGATGTCCGCAAGAACGGACTGCGGATCGTCGCTGATATCGTTTCTCAAAAAATGATCTCCTATTTTCAATAGTTTTAAATTAGCTGCTTCATCAAGCAAATCGATGAACCGAAGGGTCGCTGAGACGGCGGATGATTCCAGATGGTCCGAGGAATTATTGGAGCCCGCAGAAAAGGATAAAAAGTGGAAAGAGAAAAAGTCTTAGGTTTTTGGGATCTTGCACTTTTTTCGTTTTGTGCGATCTTTGGTGTGGAAGCGATCGCTACAACGGCCGCGATCGGACCGTCCGCGATCTTTTGGTGGCTGTTATGCCTTACCGGTTATTTTCTGCCGTTCGGGTTGATTGCTGCTGAATTAGGTTCGACTTATCCGGAACAGGGCGGCATGTATGTCTGGATCAAGAGGGCGTTTGGACGTTCTTGGGCTGCCCGGAGCATTTGGTTTTATTGGCTTTCCTTGCCGATCTGGTTGCCTGCCATTTACATTGCAATTGCGGATATCGTCGGCCATATGTTCTTGCCCAGAATCACGTTGTGGCAGCAGATCGCGATTGGGATTGTCATGATATGGATTGCGGTCGGCATCAATTTGTGTCCCTTGGGGGCTTCAAAATGGATACCGAATATGGGATCATTGGCACAATTTATGATTGTGATCGGGATGATTGCCGCTGCCGCGCTCTTTTTTCTGAAGAACAGGTATTTTGCTAATGAAATCCATTTTTCGAACATCATGCCGAATTTAAATGCGGCAATTGTTTTCATCCCGGTAATTATTTATAACCTGCAAGGCTGCGAGCTTGTTTCTGCGGCATCGGGTGAGATGAAAAACCCTGCTCGCGATGTTCCTCGGGCGCTGATTTTATCTGCGATTGTGATCGCAACGCTTTATTTGGTGACCACTTTTGCGGTTTGGGTCGTGATCCCGATCGATAAGATCAACGTAGCAAGCGGGGTGCTGCACGTGTTTACGAATGCGTTCCACGAGCATAGCATGAAATCCTTCATCACGATCGCGGCAGGCCTTCTGATCTCCTGGGCGCTCTTTGCAGGGATCGTTGCCTGGAATTTGGGACAAAATCGGACCGTTGCTGAAGCTGCAAATAACGGAGAATTGCCTCGGGTTTTAGGAAAGATGACGCCGGGCATGGCGCCGCTTGGCGCTTCGACCCTCTCGGGAATGATTTCGACGGTGGTGATTATGGCCTATGGTGTTATTGCTAAAAATGCCGCAGAACTATTTTGGCACGTGATCTCATTTAGCCTTATTGTCGGGCTCTTTTCCTATTTAATGCTGTTCCCGGCTTTTATTGTTTTGAGAAAAAGAGACAAAGATATTTCGAGGCCTTACCGGGTACCGGGGCCTGACGGTTTTGCGATAGCTCTCGCTGTCCTGGCCGAAACGTTTGTCCTATTGGCGGTAATCGTTCTCTTCCTTCAGCCTGGGAATGATTTTTTCAGATTCGCATTGCCCGTCATTATTGGGGTGGTCATCGTTGTAGCGGTGGGAGAGATCTTGTTGGCCCGTTCCTTTCGAAAGTCTGCGTTAGAGAGAAAGGGATAAGAAAAGTGAAGCAGTGGTACGAGCTGTTGTTTGAAAATTACGCCAAAAAGTACGACAAAGAATGTTTCGTTCAGGGACCGCTTGGCGAATGCGACTTTATTGAGCGGGAGATCAACCGAGATAAGTCCGTAAAGGTCATTGATATTGGTTGCGGCACTGGCCGTCACGCGATCGAACTGACCCAGAGGGGATATAATGTGACGGGCGTTGATCTTTCCGAGTCGCAAATTAAAAGGGCAAGGGAAAAGGCTAAAGAGCAGGGGCTGGAGATCGATTTCCAAATACAAGATGCCCGCCATCTTCCGTTTGACGGTGAATTTGACCTGGCGATCATGCTCTGCGAGGGAGGGTTCTCTCTTATGGAAACGGATGAGATGAACTTTGAGATCCTCACGAACGCGACAAAAGCGCTTAAAAGTAAGGGGAAGCTCATTTTTACCGCATTGAACGGATTGTTCCCGTTGTTCCACTCTGTCGCTGAATTCTATAAGGCGGCACAAAAGGAGGGCCAGTCCCAGTGCAAGGATTGCTCCTTTGATCTGATGACTTTTCGTGATCATAATACCGTTGTTTCTGAAGACGATGCCGGCAATAAAAGGGAGCTCAAGTGCAACGAGCGTTACTATGTGCCGAGTGAGATCACCTGGCTTTTAAAGTCGCTCGGATTTAAAAAGATCGATATCTTTGGTGCGAAACTTGGTGCATTCTCAAGAAACGACAAACTGACGACAGCAGATTTTGAGATGCTCATTGTCGCGGAAAAATAAAGGCGTCATGAAAGTATTGCTAAAGACTTTCGGTTGAGCGGTGGGACTCATATACCCGACCCATCATTCAGGTCCTCGCGATGGCGTACGGGTTCGATCTGCCTGAGAAGTGGGTAAGTTCCTGAACGTAGCGATAATGCTGCGGTGCGTAAAAACGTGCCGCAGCATTACGCATTTTAGCCCCAAATGAATGTCGCTTTTTCATTAGAAAACGACATTCGAAAATTCCGCGACCTCTTAGCTGAGTTTGAAATGCTCGGTGATGCGGGTGATCAGAGGGTGGGGGATCTTTCTTTCGCGATTGATCAGGTAGATCGTGTCATTGATCTTAAAATTCGACCTGTCTTTCAGGATGACAAGCTCTTTCCGTTCCGGACAGTTCAAGACGGCGTAGGAGTTGAGGAGCCCGATTCCTTTACCCATGGCAACGAACATTCTTCCCAGCTCCAGATCCTGGATCTCCGCGATGATTTTCGGCTTGATCTTATGAGCATGAATGTAATTTTGCATCGCATGGTAAGTGCGGTCCGGCGCAGTCGGAAGGATCAAAGGAGCCACGTTCAGATCCTTGGGAATATTCCGGAATTTTCTTGCCAAGCCTTTGCTTGCGCAGAACACCATCGGGATCGTTCCTACTAAATGGTTCTGAACGCCCTGTCCGAGATGGCTTTCATAAGGGAAGTCATTGAGGATCAGGTCAAGCTTGTGCACCAGGAGGTCCTCGATCATGGTATCCAGTCTGTCCTGGCGCAAGATTAGATTTACGGCCGGCTGGCAATCATAAATAAACCGCACCAGCGCTTCGACGATCGCCTTGGGGACGGCGCTGGAGGTGCCCAGCTGGATCTTAAGGTTTTCGGTATGTTTGCGATTGATCACGGTGTCTGCGAGTTCCTGCCCCAGATCAAAAATGCCCTTCGCGTAATTGAAGATCATGTCGCCCTCTTCGGTCAGCGTCACATGCCTCGGATAGCGGTTGAAGAGTTTGAGATCCCAATAGTTCTCGAATTGCTTGAGTTGGGAGCTCAAGGCAGGCTGGGAGATATGGAGGATCCGGGAAGCCTTGGAGAATGAGTGCTCCTTGGCGGTCATGTAGAAATAATAGAGATGATGGTAGTTGAACGGGATCATAGTTTAAGTTATAGCAACGATAGAAATTATATATTTTTGTTATGAGCGCGTCCAGGGCATAATTCTGTTGAGAAAGCTGGATCGTTTCAGATCGGAGGCGGAATGTGCTGAAAGCTTTGGACGAAAGATTGAAGCGTTTGTCAAAAGATCCGAATGACGATTTTCATTACCAAATTCGCAGCCGGATCGGTAAAAAAGCCACGCGCCTTTTTGAGCAGCGGTTAAAAAATCTGATTTGTCTTATGCCGCAGCTTTTATCAAAGAGTTTAGTTTATTGCAACCGCAAGGAAGTGCCGACTGAGCTCAAAAGATCGATCGGATTCACGTTGACCTGTCTTTATCACCCAAGGGATTTTCTTCCTGAAGATGCTGAGAAATTATTTGGCTATTTGGATGACGCTTATTGCATCGGTCTTGTTTATGAGAAGGTTCTCCAAGCGCTTCAAAAAGCTCGCGTAAAACTGGCGGTTTTTGATGAGGGCTTTCTCAAACAGTTTGCCTTGATGAAAAGGAGTGTCAAAGCGGTGATCCCGGAAGAGGGTCAGGCCATTTCGGAGATGATCTCCGCCGTGTTTAAAGGGAATTATGAGCCCTTTTATGCTTTTTTTAAATAACTGTGAACCGTGCATCCAAACCTGAAGGTGTTTTATGGAAGAGAGAAAAATATACATTACCACACGAGACGCGGAGAGGCTTCGCCTCCTGATCCGGGATATGAAAAACCCCAACGATCATGAGCGGATTTATCTAAAATTATTAACAGAAGAACTTCTCAAGGCGGAGATCGTTGAACCTCAGGCGATCCCGCGAGATGTCGTGACCATGAATTCCCTGGTCAAGTTCCGGGATATGGAAACTCGCGAGGTTTACATGTACAGCATTGTCTATCCGGCAAACTCGGATTTTGAAAAAGGAAGGATCTCTGTTCTCGCTCCGATCGGGATGGCCTTGCTGGGCTATCGTGTGGGAGACGTTGTGGAATGGCCGGTTCCGGCAGGGATGAGACGGCTCAAGGTGGAAGAGGTTTTGTTTCAACCCGAAGCGGCCGGTCAGTTTGAGCTTTAATTTCTAAACAAGATTTCGAACTGAAAAAAAAGAATTTGTTTCATGAAAAACCCAACGGAGGATGATCATGATGGAGTTTAATCAAAAAGTACTTTGTATCGGTTTCGGGTCCGTGGGGCGATGCGCGTTACCGGTGCTTCTTGAGCACATCCGCATTCCCTACAAAAATATCACGGTTCTTGACTTCGCGGATAAACATAAAGAACTCGCGCCCTGGATCAAAAAGGGTGTCCGTTATGCCCAGGAAAGGATCAGCCCGGTCAATGTCGCCAGGACCCTTTCCAAGTATGTTTCGCCGGGAGGTATGATCCTTGATCTGTCCTGGAATATCGATTCGCTCGATATGCTCAGCTGGTGCCACGACAACAAGGTGTTTTACGTGAATACCTCAGTTGAGGAATGGGATCCTTACGCGAACATCGAGAAAAAAACTCCCCTTGAGAAGTCGCTTTATTTTAAACAGATGGAAATCCGGAAGATGATCTCGAAATGGGATGATGGACACACGACCGCTGTTTTGGACCACGGCGCGAATCCTGGACTTATTTCCCATTTTACAAAACAAGGGCTTTTGGATATTGCCGAAAAAGCAGTACATGACAAGACAACTCCCAAAAATGACCGCAAGGTCCTGGAGCATTTGATCCGGGAGGAAGACTTTGCGGCCTTATCCATGAAGCTTGGCGTCAAAACGATCCATGTGAGCGAACGCGACACGCAGATCACGAATCAGCCAAAAGAAGTGGATGAGTTTGTCGGCACCTGGTCGATCGAGGGGTTGCGTGAGGAAGGCGTTGCACCTTCAGAAATGGGATGGGGGACTCATGAAAAAGAACTTCCTCCTTTCGCTGCGGTACCCGAATCCGGTCCGAAGAACCAGATCTTTTTATCCCAAATGGGCATGAATACCTGGGTTCGCTCTTGGGTGCCCAATTATGAGATCGTCGGAATGGTGATCCGTCACGCCGAGGCGTTTTCGATCTCTGAAAAACTCACAGTCTGGCGAAACAATAAAGCTGTCTATCGCCCGACCGTCCATTATGCGTACATGCCATGCAACGAAACGCTGACCTCCCTTCACGAGCTCCGGTGCCGCAACTATGAGCTTCAGCCCCGATGTCGCATCATGTCCGACGAGATCATCAAGGGGAAAGATATCCTAGGCGCTCTGATCATGGGACACAAATATACTTCCTGGTGGACGGGAAGCGTTCTAGATATCGGGGAAGCGAGAAAGCTCGTGCCTCACCAGAACGCCACCACGATCCAGGTCGCCATAGGGGTAGTTGCGGCGGCTATGTGGATGATCAAAAATCCGGGGAAGGGTGTTTGCCTGCCGGACGACCTTCCGCACAAGGAGATTCTCGCGGTCGCAAAACCCTATCTTGGCACTTTCGTTTCAGAGCCGTATGACTGGACGCCTTTCAAGAATTACCAGATTTTCTTCCCGGAAAATCCCAATTTGAGCCTGGATAAGAAAAATCCATGGAAATTCCGGAATTTTTTATTTAAGGACTAAAAAAAGACCAAAAAGGAGTTGGTTCCGATGAAGAAAAAAGTTAACAATAACCGAATATCGGAAATGAATCTTCAGGAAAAGAAAGAAGTAAGATCAACAGAGCCTCCTCTTAAATATATCTCAAAGATTGATTTCGACAGATTGAATGAGGCTATCAATATTGCTCGTGAAGTGGGTGAGGGGAGGAATATTGTTTTGGGGAGGCTCAAAAAAACGCTCAAAGAAGCCAAAATCGTCCCAGTGGAAAAAATGCCCAAAAACGTAGTGACGATGAATTCCGCAGGCAAGATCCTTTGGTTGGATACCCACGAGGTAAGGCTTTTTTGGCTTGGTTTTCCGAATGCTCTGGATCACGATGGGAATAAGGTGTCGATCTTTTCTTCATTGGGCATAGCCTTGCTAGGTTCCCGGGTAGGGGAAGATGCTGCCCAAGAAGTTCCTACCGGGCGCCGTCTGTTTAAAGTCGTTAAGTTACTCTATCAGCCAGAGGCTAAGCGGGATTATCACCTTTAAGTGTTTTTCTCCACCGGGAGATTCCTTTTGATGGAGGGTGTCCTCACACATCCAAATGAACGCTGTGGCGGCACTATTTTTAAGGTGCTTTTCAATTTTTCGATTGGCCTATAAAATATAAGCAAGCTAAATGGTAATATCCACAAGCTGGAGGGCCGGACCATGATAAAAAAAATTCTTGTGGAACTTGATAAAACGCCCGCTTCGGACTCAGTAATCAAATATGCTGTCGAATTGGCAAGAGCTCACGAAGCGGAACTTACCGGTGTTACCGTGATGGATGTCCGGAACCTTGGCAATACCGGTTCGATACTTCCCGGAACCACATATTCGGTCGTCCAGTCCTACGATGACCACATTGCGATGACAGAAAAAGCTATCCAGGAAAAAACCGTTCAATTCATCGCCATGTGTGATGCGGAAGGTGTTGCTCATCGTGTGGAACATGAAACGGGTGATCCCTATCCCATTATGATCTCAAAGGCGCGGTATCATGATTTGTTTCTTGTCGGTTTAAGGAGCCTTTTTGATTATCGCGCTGTTAACGAACCCGAACATGTATTCGAGCGCTTGGTTCGTGGAGGAGTTCGGCCCATTTTAGCGATCCCTAATCAATACCGGCCTATCAAACGTGCTCTGATCGCTTACAGCGGCAGCCTCCCCTCAGCCGAAGCGATGAAACAATTTCTTCAGAACCGATTGTGGTCGGATATTACTATCCGAGTTGTTTTTTTTGGAAAGAATTCCGAGGAGGTGTCACAAATCCTGCGCGATGGTGTATCTCACTGCCAGGCTCACGGTTTTTCTGCGGATGCGATGCATCTCCCGGGGGACGGCCCTCATGCGTTACTCGAACATGCCGAGGAGTGGGACGCTGATCTTATTGTTCTTGGGAATACGATGAGGAATGTTCTGATGAAAGAAGTCTTCGGTAATGTAACGCATTTTTTAATAGAACATTCCCCCAAAGCGCTTTTTCTGTCGTAATAAGCCCGCCATCGCTATAATAATCAGAGAAGCGTTAGCATGCCTCATATTTCTAAATGTCATTCTTGAAAGTTGTTTAAGCATTTTATTATAGGCTTTCTTTAAAAGTGGATTTGAAGTCCATTTGGGAGGTTTGATTTTATATGATGTCATTTGAGACGATCTTATTCTGGGTTGCGCTGTTGATGTTCGTGAGCGTTGTCTCAAGTAAGATCTCGGATAGATTCGCTATTCCTGTCTTGCTGCTTTTTTTAGCGATCGGGATGTTGTCCGGTTCCGAAGGGATCGGGAGGATCTATTTCGATAACGCGCAATTGGCGAAATCCATTGGTGTGGTTGCCCTCATTTTCATTATCTTCCACGGTGGTTTTGACACGAATTGGGATGATACCAAACCGGTCGTCTGGCCGGGGATTGTGCTCTCGACGCTTGGGGTTTTGCTTACCGCACTCATCACGGGATGCTTTGCCATCTATATCTTAAAGTTTTCTTTTCTTCAAGGCATGCTCCTCGGTTCCATTGTTTCTTCAACGGATGCCGCCGCCGTATTCAGTATTCTAAGATCGAGGCGGATAAGTTTGAAAACTCCCCTAAAGCCGTTACTCGAGTTCGAGTCGGGCAGCAATGATCCGATGGCAGTTTTTTTGACGGTGGGTTTTATCAGCATTCTGATCGTGAAGAATATGAGCATTGTCGCATTGATCCCCATGTTCCTGCTGGACATGGGGATGGGGGCCCTCATCGGATATTTGATGGCACGATTTATTGTGTTCTTAGTCAATCGGCTGAAGCTGGAATATGAAGGGCTTTATCCGGTCATTATGATTTCGCTCGTTCTATTAACGTATGTTATCGCTGTGTTTTTGAAAGGTAATGGGATTCTTGCGGTCTATCTTGCGGGGTTAATGCTGGGACGAGCGGATTTTCCAAATAAGAAAATGATCATGCGTTTCCATGGGGGGTTGGCGTGGCTTATGCAGATCACCATGTTTGTGACGTTGGGCTTACTTGTGTTTCCCTCGCATATCATTCCACTTATAGGAGCGGGATTATTGTTGACGTTTCTTCTCATGGTCGTGGCTCGCCCGATCAGCGTATGGCTGTGTCTCTTGCCGTTTAAAATAAGCATGCGCAAAAAAGTCATGCTTGCTTGGGTGGGGCTTAGAGGGTCCGTTCCGATTATTTTGGCAACATTCCCCTTCATGGCGGGCATTCCACAGGCAGATACCATATTTAACATCGTATTCTTCGTGGTTTTTGCGTCGGTCCTCATTCAAGGGACATCGATCCCGATCGTTTCCAAGCTATTAAAGTTGGATGCACCTTTGCCTTCCAAAACGAATTATCCCATTGAATTCGAAAAGACCGAGGCGATGGACGCCGATCTGCTGGAGTTTATGGTGCCTTACAACGGAGCAGCCGCCGGTAAAAAACTTTATGATCTGCATTTTCCAAAAGACAGTCTGGCTGTTCTGGTTGGCCGGGGTGAGCGATTCATTGTTGCGAAAGGGAACACAACCCTTGAAGAAGGGGATGTTGTTCTTGCCCTTGTCGGCAAGAAAGATTTAGATGCAATGAAATCTATTTTTAACACCATTGACCCCGCAAAAATGCCGCAAAATAAAAAAGAGCAGTAGATTGGTTTTGTTTTTGACTGGGAAAGTCTTTTTTTTGCGGTATTCAAAGCTAGATTTTTTGTAAAGCGCTGACAATGCCCCGGTATGTGGAAAACGTACCGCACCATCATCCGCAAGTATCCTAGGATATCCCTTCAAGAAGAGCGTCGACTGATTCGTGCGGCTAAGAAGGGCTTAAAACAGGCGGCTAATGAATTAGTTCTGCGGCATATTGCTTTCGTGGTCTTCCGGATCCACAAGCGAGCCTTTCCGGCCTATGCTAAACGCTTCGGTGAAGATTTGCTCTCCCAAGGCATCTTTCTCCTCTACGACAAGATCCACAGCTATAACCTACGCTATTATGACGGGAACGGCATTTTCAAGCCTGTCCGCTTCGTTTCATATGTCTGGAAGGCCGTTGACGGCCTTATTCTTGCTTCACTCAGAAAAGAGCTTCGGCATGAAAAGGGAAGATTAACAGGATATTGGGAGGGGGAAGAACATGACCTGCTCGAAAGAATTCCTGGAAATGACGATCCGTGTATGGCAGCCGCATTACAAAGAGCCTTTGACGTTTGAAGATGCTCGCGAGATGGCGGAAAATGCATCCAACCTCATAAAACTGTAAACTGTGATTGAACTTGATAAGAAATACGGCCCTCCGGCCAAGTAATCCGTTAAACCTCCCTCTGTTCGGCATTTCGCACCCGGGCATGCCTTTTTAGAGGGTATACCCCTAAAACGGGGTATACCTCCCGCTCGACCACGGTCTCTCATCTTAAATTTTGTATTCGATACCGTGGTCGAGCGGGGTTCTCGGCATGCCCAGGTGCGTTGTTTGCCCCAATGACCTTTTGTTAAGTCTCTCTCTTCTCTCTCTTTCTTCTTCTGAAAATCCTCTGAAAAATTTATTTCAAGCTTAGAAATAGTCGTTTGGTGTGAATGTATATGTCGTAACTCGACCTCCCATGAGGGGGTGTTTGGGGAATGGATGCTTATTTTTTGCCAAACGGTTTTTGGCGAATTTCGGTCTTTTTGACGGGCTTAATGGACTTAATCGATGTTCGTGAAACTTTATTTCTAGCTTAGAAATGTTCGGAAACATTGAACGGCCCCTTCTTAACTCAATGTCCCATGAGGGGTATTTGAAATTATAAATAAAAACAAAGACCAGTCCAAAGCCTGGTTGCTAACACGGCGCTAAAGCCCAAGAAGTACAAGGAGATCAAGATGAAGATGATGGAAATTCAAGAGAGACGTCAGACTTCTCCAAACGTCAAGATGGTTTCCAAAGGAGTGTTTCTCCAGTTTGTGACATGGTTTAGGGCGGGATTAGGTCTTGGATTGATGCTATTTGTAGCATTGACCACCTTTTCAGTTCTGACCCATGCGTGAACTTGATCGAGGGATCGGCAAAATAAGGTCAGTCGAAGGATCCGGGACAGGGTTTTGGCCCTGTTCTGCCCAAGGCGGGCCCTGCGGCGCCGGTTCGAGCAGTGCGTAGCACAGTTGCGGTTCAGAGTGGCAAACCCAAGTGAGGAGGTGGTGCTAGTTGCCGGTGACGACATTATCACGGCAAGCGAGTGAGAATGCCAAAATCGAGGAAGAGGCCCGGAGCTACCGGTTACGACAATTTTATATGCTCCTTTTGCAGGCGGATAAGGAGCGAATGGTCGCCCTGATAGCAAAGCTGAATAAGGAACATTCGTCAGATAAAAAAGTTCGGCGGAGTTAATACCGTGCCCCGTTAATTTTAAAGGGTGCACGGTACAATACTTGCGAAAGCAGTATTAGTGCGCATTCAAAATAAATGCGTATAATACCCGCCTGAGGAAAGGGACAGGATGATGGGAAAAACAGAAGAGAAAAAACGTATAAAAGCGGCGCTTTATACTCGTGTAAGCACTGAAGATCAGGCGCGCGAGGGGTATTCGCTGGGTGTCCAGAAAGACTACCTTTTGGACTTCGCTAAAAGGGAAGGGTTCGAGATCTGTTTCGCTGACGGCAAAGGCGCGGTCTACATGGATGACGGTTATAGCGGCTATTCGCTTGACCGGCCTGCCATGAATCAACTGCTGGAAGACGCGCGGGCGAAGAAGTTCGATCTGATCCTTGTTTACAAGCTGGACCGTTTTAGCCGGAGGTTGCGGGACATCCTGAATATTCTGGATGAGCTTGATGGGCTGGGAGTTCAGTTCAAATCAGCTACCGAGCCTTATGATACGACCACAAGTTCCGGGAAGCTGATGCTCCAGCAATTAGGGAGTTTCGCGGAGTTTGAACGCAACCGGATCATCGAGCGGGTATTCCCGGGAATGATCCGGGGTGTACAGGCCGGGCATTGGCAGGGTTCGCGCTATGCCCCGTTCGGCTATTCCTATGACAAAATGGCCAAACGGTTACTTGTTGTTGAACAGGAAGCGCAGCTGGTGCGGGAGATATTTCGGAGATATATCGCGGGGGAGCCTTGTCAGAAGATCGCGGGGGATTTTTTCCAGAAGAAGATCCTGAGCCGGTCCGGCGGGACGTTTAACAGTTCGCTGGTCCGCAAGATCCTCCGAAACAAGATCTATATAGGAAAGCTTGTCTGGAATGCGCATCACTATGACCGCAAGCAGAAGACGCTGAAGGGATGCCGCTACATCAAGAACGATCCGTCCAAAGTGGTTGAAGCAGACGGGTTGCACCCAGCGGTTATTCCGGCGGATGTCTTTGCACGGGCTCAGCACATCTTGGACCAGAACCGGAGAGGCAGATTCCAGCGGAAGCGCGTTAGGGATTATGTGCTGTCTGGGATTCTGACCTGCGCGAAATGCGGCTATCGTTACAGCGGTGTCTCCAATGTCAAGAATCACAAGACTAACGAGAAAAGGCCGTATTACCGGTGTACGGGCCGGGCTACGCGCAATATTCACTGCGGCAATAACGATGTCCGGGCCGAGATCCCCGAGACCGAGGTGTTTGAGATCCTGGAGGTTCTTTTCACCTCCGGTGAGGTTAGCCAAGAGCGAATGCGGAATCTGATCACCGACCATTACCGTGGAGAAGCGACTGGAGAGGTTTCGCGTGATCTTGACGGGTTCAAGAAAGAGCTTCACGCCTGTTCGGAAAAACTCAGCAAGCTGACGGATGTTTATCTGGACGGAAGTATCAGTAAGGATATTTTTGAAGAGAAGGCCCAGAAGCTCCGTAACGAAGAAGGAGAGATCCGTATCAAGATCGAACGGACGGAGCTCCAGCTTGTCGAAAAGGAACAATCAAGAGATTATGCAAAAAGGGCGGCGGGAGTTGTAAAATCCGCGGATTCCTTCCGCGAAAACTTGCATCCGGCGCTTCGAAAGGAGCTCCTTAAGCTTGTGTTCAAGAAGCTCAAAGTCGATCGCCAGAGGATCGCGGAATTCGAGCTCTACGAACCCTTCCAGAGCATGTATGAAAAGGCGCTCGCGGCCAAGGGCAATTCTGAAGAAAGGAGGATAAAAACTTGTCAGCAAGGAAAAGAAAAACAGACGAAAACGGCAATGAAAAGCCAGTCGTGTTTATTAGGACCTTCGGATGTCAGATGAACACTTATGACAGCCAGCTTGCAGCAGGGATCTTGACCCAAGCCGGGTTCGAAGTGGTTTCCGAGTCGGAAGACACTGAAGAGCGTCAAGATATGCAGGAACGACCCTGGCTTTCACAAGGGGCAGACATTGTTTTAATGAATACGTGTTCAGTGAGGGAACACGCCGAAGACCGGGTTTATGGCCGCTTGGGGATGTTGGGGAAAGAAAAAAAGATAAGGTCCGAGTTGATCATAGGGTTGATGGGCTGTATGGTCGAAGAACACCGTGAAAAACTCTTTAAGCGATTTCCCTATCTGGATCTGATGATCGGGACTCGGAATATCCAGGAACTTCCGGAGTTGATCCGCCAAGTTCAGAAAACCCGAAGGCAAGCTGCGCGTATTAAACAAGAAGGCCTTTCAATAGAGTATAGTGAATTTATCCGGCGTGAAAAAGGGTTCCATGCCTGGCTTCCGATCATGACAGGCTGCAATAAGGTTTGTACGTTTTGCATCGTTCCCAAAACACGCGGTCACGAAGTTTCGATGCCTGCCCGTCAGGTCTGTCAGGAAGCGCAGCGATTGGTGGAGGATGGGGTGAAGTGGATCACTCTTCTGGGGCAGAATGTTAATTCGTATGAAGGGCAGGGTGTTTCATTTCCGCAGCTTTTAGAAATGCTTTGCGGAATCAAAGGGCTTGAACGGATCTCCTTCACGACGTCACATCCGCAAGATGCAACCGAGGCGCTTTTTGAAGTGATCGCAAAGCATTCAAAGATCCATAAGCGGTTTCATTTACCGCTTCAATCCGGCTCAGACCGGATCTTAAAACGTATGAAGCGGCTCCATACGTATGCGGAATATAAAGAGAAGATCGCCCAGCTCCGGGCTTGGGTCCCGGGGGTCTCCATCACGACCGATATCATTGTAGGGTTCTCCGGTGAAAAAGAAGAGGATCATGCGGCGACCCGGCATGCATTGCAAGAACTCCGTTTTGACGGCGCATTTATTTATAAATATTCGCTCCGCCCCGGAACGCCTGCCGCAAAATTGAAGGATGATGTGCCGGCTTTGGCCAAAACGAAGCGGCATCACGAGCTTCTAACGCTGCAAAAAAAGATCACTGCGGAGAACAACCGGGAAAGGTTAGGGCGCATCCAAACTGTTTTTATCGAAGCTATGAACCCTCGGAATCAGGCTGAGCTTTTGGGACGTTCGGATCAGGATCAAAAAGTGGTCTTCAAAGGAGATCAAAAATGGTTAGGTCGGTTTGCCTCGGTGGAGTTGACCCAACTTTGCAATGAAACATTTAAAGGAAAAATGATCCGCTTACTTGAGCCGTAGCGGAACTTATTCGCGGTGGATTTTTAGCAGTTCCTTCAATGAAATGATCTTAAACCCTTCTTTTTCCAGACGAGGGATCTCTTTGCGGAGAACTTCTAAAGTGTTCTTCCTGTAGTGTCCGATGCCGATCGCATGGCGTTTTGCCCGAGCTGTTTTTTCAAGGGTACGGATCTCGTTACGAATAGCCTCTTTATTATCCACATTATCCAAAAAAACGCCGCGGGTGAGTATCGGAAGTCCAACGGTTCGGCCGATCTTTGGCACTACGGAATCTTTTGTGGTGTAACTGTCCAGGAAAAAAAGTTTGCGGCGTTTTAGTTCCGTCAAAATGATCCGCATCATTTCGGCATCGGTCGTCCCTCTGGAGCCCATGTGATTATTGACACCCACATGATGCGGGACTGAATCGAGGTCATGCCGCAGGGTCGCTAAAACGTCTTCGGGGGTCATGGTGTTGACGATCAGCCCGCGTCCGGGGATCATGTCATGAATGGTGTCAAGGGGGAGATGCAAGATCACTTCGGCCGAGGTATCTTGACTCAGATCGGCATAATATTTGGAATAAGGGAGAAGCGGGAGGATGGCATAGGTTACCTTGGACCCGAGCTGCGTCAATTGTTTTTCGTACTTTGTGTCATAGCCGATATCATCAATGACCAGTACGATCTTGGGTTCTGAGAATTTTGAGGTAACGGGATAAAGCCAAAATTTGACATGATTCTGGTAAAGCCCTATCCCAAAGAGGATAAGGAGTACGAACCCGAGAAAACCCAAGATCCTTTTTGCTCTTTTGGTAAGAAGATTTCGCCGACGCCGCATGAAAGCTTTCTTTTAATGAATTAAAATGATGAAAAAAGATATTTTGGATAAACAAAGCAATAACATGACATTGATTGATCTTCAAGTCAAGCGTTGAAAGGACGTTGAATGTGAAAACGGTAATTGCGAATCCTTATAGGGGGTGATAGGATACGACCTCAAAGGAAATCAGGGTATGGAACTTAACACGAAAGCGTTTGAGAAATACGCTAAAAGTTTGGTGGTTGAAGTGCTGAGCACCGCGGATCATGCGATGATCTTCGAGGAATTTTGTAAGCGTGAGCCGCAGTTTAAGGATAAGAACATAGCGCTTTTTTTAGAGGTCTTTGTTCCCGCCAAGCTAGCTCTCGGATGTATTTATTGGAACGCCTGCTGCGAAGACCATCGCATCGAAGATAAAGATCTCCGCAATTTGTTTTTCCGAGAAGTGATGAATGTTTTTCAGTCCCCTCAATCTCTGAGCGCCGCAACCCGTTTCAGCGAAAGCCTTTATGCTTCGAATGCGGATACCGAGACTGCCCCGACGCTTGCGGTGCTTGTGCATATGTTCCACAAATTAGGCATAAACACTCTTCAGAAAAATGACGATAAAAAAGAAACCATTGCCCCATCTTTTCAGTGGTTGGTCGAAGTGGGCGAGGGTTTAAGGTCGATGTTTGAAAACAGTTTTGATGAATTCTATTACTCGAACGACAGTTTTCAGGCTGGAGTATCTGAAAACTTGGATGAGGAGCCTCAATGACGATAAAAATACATCGCTATAATATGGTTTGGATCGATATGGAAATGACGGGATTGGACCCCGAAAAGGATCGGATCATTGAAATCGCTACGATCATTACGGATAAGGACCTGAACGTTCTTGCGGAAGGGCCGGTGCTTGTGGTCCACCAGCCGAATAGTTGCCTCCGGGCAATGGATGAATGGAACCAGAAGCATCACGCCAAATCCGGCCTTATCGAAGACGTAAAAAAATCCAAAATTACGGTCAAAGAAGCGGAACAACTGACCTTGGATTTCATTAAACAGTATTGCAATCCTAAAAAAGCACCTCTTTGCGGTAATGCTGTCCATCATGACCGTCGTTTTTTGATCAAGTATATGCCTAAGATCCATCACTACCTGCATTATCGGCATGTGGATGTCAGTACGATCAAATCCTTGGTGGAACGCTGGTATCCTAAAGATAAAATGCCGCCAAAAGGAAAAGAACACCGCGCTTTAGCGGATATCCGCGAATCGATCCTGGAGCTCTCTTATTACCGGGAACGGTATTTTAAAACCTGATTTTCGATCTTAACTTTCCAAAGGAGTTTTTATGGAACGCATGAAGAACATAATTGTAGCTTTGATCATTGGTTTGTCGTTGATCGTTTCGACGGTGGTGTTAGCGGGCGCAAAACGGGAAAGTCAAAAGGCGTTTGAACTTTACGGGTTCGAGGGTGTTCTTTACCGGATCAATGCCGTGAACGGGCGGGTGGATCTGTTGGTGCCGAGCGCTGATGGGCCCGTTTTATTTCCTGTTTATCAGGCAAACATTCCCAAGGCTGATCCGAAGATGACCGCGGAACAAAAAAAGAACATCGAGCAAGGCTGGGCTCAAAATCTGAAGAGCCTTTCTCAATACATCCAGATTGAACGTGCAAAAACGTTGGGCCTTTTGGATAAGCTCCCGGCTCTTGAAGGCGCTAAAGATAATTCTAAAAAGTAGTTTTGTCTACCCTTTGAGGCAAGTGTGCCATGCGCGGTAAGATCAAACAAAATATTATCGGGATCGTCTATGATTTTGACGGGACTTTATCTCCCGGGAATATGCAGGAGGAAACGATTTTTAAGGCGTATGGGATCTCAAAAAATAAATTTTGGGGAAAATCGCATCGTCTGATGATTGATAAAGGGTATGAGCAGACCTTAGCATACCTCAAGCTCTTGATCTCTGATCCTGTTTTCAAAAGAAAACCTCTCCAAAGAAAAACGTTACAGCGCATGGCTCGGCAGATCCCTTATTATCCCGGAGTGGAGTATTCTTTTTTTCCGCAGCTGGAGGAATTCATGCAAGCTATTCCCGAAGTGGCCGAGTGGGGGATTCGCTTAGAGCATTATATTATTTCAAGCGGCCTGAAAGACATCTTAGATGGAGTGACGATCCGGAAATATTTTAAGAAGATCTACGCTTGTGAATATGAATATCAAAAAGGACGGCCTGTTTTTCCGAAGCTTGTCATTAATGATACCAATAAGACGCAATTCCTGTTCCGGATCAACAAGGGAAAGCTTGAGTTGAGCGAAAGCATCAATCAGCATATGCCTGAGGAAGAAAGGCGGATTCCGTTCCGGAATATGATCTATATCGGGGACGGGATCACGGATGTTCCTTCAATGACGGTTATGCACAAAGCCGGAGGTTATGCGATCGCAGTTTACGACCCTCGCCGAAAGGTTCCCAAAGAGGTTAAAGCAATGGTTGCTGAAAACCGGGCCGAGCATTTTGCTCCGGCGGATTTTAGAGGAGATTCGTTATTGGTTAAAATCCTTAAGCGTACACTTCGGAAGATCATCCATGACATTTCCTACAAGGCATCCTCAGAGCGATCCCTGGATTGGGTCCGCCGGCACCGCTGAGCCGTATCGATCATCTGTGATCAAGTTCCCGCACTGAAATTTTCGATCCAACCGATCACTTCATCAAGTGTTTGTGCCCGATTGATCTTAGAACGGAGTTGGTGGGCGAGCGGGCATCCTTTAAAATACCACCCGGCGATCTTTCGTGATTTTAATAGGGCGACGCGCTCGCTGGAATATTTGATCTCAAGCCGAATGTGCTGAAGAACAACGCGTTTTTTTTCTTCAAGGGACGGTGGACGGAAATGGGTCTTCTTTAAAACTGCACGGATCTCAGGATAGATCCATGGATTCCCTAAGGCTCCGCGGCCGAGAGCGACCCCGTCACAACCGGTTGTTTTCAGGAGAGCGACGGCATCCTTGCCGGAAAAAATATCTCCATTCCCGAAAACGGGGATCTTTACGGCATCTTTGACTTTCGCAATCACTTCCCAGTTCGCTTTGCCTGAATACCCCTGCTCTTGAGTGCGACCATGAACCGTGATGGCGGTAATGCCTGAAGACTCGGCGATCTTAGCGATCCGGATCGCTTCCTTTCCTGAGGGGTCGAAAAAACCGATCCGCATTTTGGCTGTGACCGGAATTTTTTTTATATTTTTGATCACTTGCTCAAAGATTTTTTGTGCGATTTGAGGAGTTTTGAGTAATGCCGATCCGGCGCCATTGCGAATGATTTTTCGGACCGGACAGCCCAGATTCAGGTCAAGGATATCAATGTCTAAGTCCTCTAAGATTTTTGCGGCTTTCCCCATGTTTTCAGGGGATGCGCCGACTAACTGGGAACCGTAGCGCTTCTCTTTGGGAATAGTGTCTAGCAGACCTTTTGTCTTGCGATGACTCCGGACGAGAGCTTCTGCGGATACCATTTCAGTGAAGCATAATTCCAGGCCGTGCTCTTGAGCAATAAGCCGGAAGGCAAGATCCGTGCATCCCGCCATGGGGGATTGGAGGATAGGGTGCTTTAGTGCCAGGGATTTTAGTCGGATCATAGCGTGTATGGTAGCACAGACCGTAAAGGGTCAAAGCGACATTTTAATTCATTTTCTTTTTCAGGGATATCGATTACACTATACCAAGTCATGCTAGAAATATTCTGCTGTCGGGGTATAATAACCGGATTCTTCGATTTTAACACGAACCAAGAGGAAAGGTCTGGCGTATGGTGATGGAAGAAATGAAATCAAACGAAGGCGTGGACAATTGGAGCGTGATCATCCAATCGTATCCTAAAAAATTAAAAAAAGATCTGGTACATCGGATGGTCGATGCTTTTGGTTTGGATAAAAAAGATGCCGAGCAATCCCTGGACAATACTCCTATCGTTATTCTCGATAATCTTTCTTTCGGGATGTCATCGCGGATCAAGAATTATTTTCAGAAGGTCGGCGCAGTAGTCGAAACCACGAACCATGACATGATTAAAAAAAATTGCTTTCAGATCATGTGGCCCGAGATGCCCGACCTGTCATTTTTTCTGAAAGAGGAAACCAAGGCCAAACCCTCTGAGGTGAAGCCTGAAGAGTCGCGGCCTGCCCCTGTTCCTGCGGTTGATGAGAAAAAATACGCGCCTAAACCTGAACCAATGGCCATGCCTGCGCCTCAGCCGATTCCCGCACCGGTGCGTAAGGAAGAATCCGTTCGGATCCCGGAATCGAAACCCGTCGAAATGCCTGCGCGTCCACAGGAACCCAAGCCAGCCGCGGGTCAACCTGCGATTATTGACCAGGCTTGGGAAAAGCGGACGGAAGAGCTCGCTAAAAAACTTGAGAAGATCCAGGAAGAAAAGACAAGGTTGGGCGAACAGCTTCAGCGCGAAAGCGAAAAGATCAAGATGGAATATGAAAGCAAGCTCAGCCAGGAAAAAAAGAAATTTGACGAATTGTCCAAGGAGCATCAGGAAGTCAGGAAAGAGATCGATCACAAAAGCGAAGAGGTTCAAAAAACCACCCAGGAATGGAAAGATCGTGCTATGGCGCTGAGCCAGCGGCTCGATGAGGTCCAATCAACTCTGTCCCAGAAAGACGCTCTTATTAAGAACAAAGATGAGCAGTTGGCTTCTGTTGCGGCAAAAGAACGGGATATCCTGCAAAAGGCATCAGCGCTTGAAAAAACTCTTGAAGACCGCGAGGCCGTACTCAGACAAAAAGAGATGGATGTTGAGCATTTTCGGAAAGAATTTCAGGCGGTTCAGAGTCGTGAGCAGGAACTGACGGCGCGTGCAGCGGCTCTTGAACGCAGTATTGTTGAGATGGATGAAGCGCTCCGGTCCCGGGACCAAGCGCTCAAAAGCCGTGATGTATCTTTAGCGACTCTGGAGCAGCGCGTGCTTGAGCTTGCCGAAAAAACCCAAGAATTTGACAAGCTCCGACATGAATATGCCCAGTTGATCCAGGAAAGGGCCGCGATCCGCAAGGAATACGAGATCCGTTTGGTCGAACATGAAGTCCGTTTTGCGAAGCTTGAGGATGAGCACCGCCGCTATCGAAGCCGTGCGGAACGGAAGATTACTGCGGCTGCTCGTGAGCTCGGGGAATGGGTCCGCGGGGTTGAAGCGTTGCGGCAGGGCTTGCAAAAACTGACCGTTTTTATTGGGAGCGAGTCCGCGGTTCCTGATGCCGAAAAAAAAGGGGCGCTTAAGACCGGGTTGAATAAAACGACCGGTCCGAACAATAAAACCAAAGCCTGATCATCCTATCGCATGAAACCGGTCACAAGTGCCGAAATGCGTCTTCTGGATCAAACCGCGATCCAGGATTTTGCGATCCCCAGTCTATTATTGATGGAAAATGCCGGACGCGGCGTTGCCCAAATTCTATCCCGTGAGTTTATGGCTCGGAAAGTCCTCATTGTTGCCGGGAAAGGGAACAATGGGGGAGATGGTTTTGTTGTGGCGCGTCATCTTGCCAATCAGAATTACCTTGTTCAAGTCGTCCTCTTGGAGGATCCGCAGAATTTAAAACCTGACCCCCTGGTGAATTACACGATTCTTCAGAAAATGAACATTCCGGTAAAAACTATCCGCACAGAAATCCCCGAAGCGGATTGGGCCGCGCAATGCGAATGGGCAAATTGTATTGTGGATGCTATATTCGGCGTAGGGTTTCATGGACGAGTGGAAGGTGTTTTTGCTCAGGCGATTAGTGCGATCTGTGAAAGCCAGAGGCCTGTGGTCAGTGTGGATATCCCGTCGGGTCTTGATGCGGATACAGGTGAGATCCAAGGGGTTGCCATTAAGGCGACCGTGACGGCGACTTTAGCTTTGCCCAAGCGCGGATTATTTGAAGGGAACGGTCCTGAATATTCGGGTAAAGTAGAGATCATTGATATTGGAATCCCTAATTTTCTTCTTAAACCCTATCTAGTTTAACCTCTCTTCATGCAAGGCGTTAAGCAGATTTTTGAAAAGGCCCTTTGACGCTTGACACTCCCTGGCCTTTCTGATAAAAACACTGATTCTCGCAGGGTTTTGAAATACAGTTTTAGAAGGTTGCGGCATGTCCCATTACAGAAGATTTCCTGATTGGTTAAGGCGCTCCTTGGCGACTCAATCCACCCAAGGGACACAGGCGGTATTGCGCGAACATCATTTGCATACAGTTTGCGAATCCGCAGCATGTCCGAATCGTGACGAATGTTACTCGAACCGGACCGCGACCTTTATGATCTTGGGAAATACCTGCACGAGACGGTGCGGATTTTGTGCGGTAAAACATGGCTCAGGTGAGAAATTAGATTTTGGAGAACCTTATCGGGTAGCTAGAGCCGCTAAGGATCTAAAACTGAATTATATTGTCGTGACCTCGGTAACGCGGGATGACTTAAGCGATGAAGGGGCCGGCCATTTTGCGGAAACTGTGCGGGCAACAAAAACAGAAATACCGCAGGCTCGCGTTGAGGTCCTGACCCCGGATTTCCATGCGCGCCAAGAACTGATCGAAATCGTTTCCGCTTCGGGGCCTGAAGTTTTCAACCATAATCTGGAAACGGTCGAGAGATTGCAGCGTGAAGTCCGGCCGCAAGCCGATTACCGCCGTTCGCTTACAACGCTTGAGATCGCCAGAAGGTTAGCTCCGCGCCGCAAGACAAAGAGCGGTCTGATGCTTGGCTTGGGGGAGACCGAAGCCGAAGTTATGCAAGCCGGAAGGGATTTGCTATCGGCGGGGGTAAGCCTATTAACTCTTGGACAATATTTACAGCCTGCACCTGAAAATCTTGAAGTTCGCCGTTATGTCGCACCCGAAGAATTTCAATTGCTTGCCAAGCGTCTGGAAGCAATGGGGTTTGAGAAAGTTTTTGCAGGGCCGTATATACGCAGTTCTTATCATGCTCAAGAGACCTTTTTGCAATCAAAGAGGTCTAACAACTTGTAACCATCAACTTTTTGCAGATCGGAAAGGAGAGAATAAACAATGATCGAAGTTCTGGCAAAAGGATTTAACACCCACACGGACGAAGCGGTGATCAAAAAATGGTTTTATGAAGAAGGGGATACGGTTTCCGAAGGCGACGATCTTGTTGAATTGATGGCTGAGGATTCAAGTGTGACGATCCAGGCGCCAGCCTCAGGGATTTTAGCCGAAGTTTATTTTGATGAAGGAGATGCTGTCCAGCGCGATGAGGTTATTTGTGTCATCGATGATGAAGAAGGAAGTTTGGACGAAGAAGACGAAGAAGATGCTGATGATGAACGCTGATTTTACTGATGAATTTTAAGAATCGATTCCGCAAAGTGAAGATCAATATAGTGACGGGATCGAAGAAAGGTTGCTGGCTTTAAAATGACAGAAATCCTCAAGCTTAAAAGCCCGGCTGATTTTATCGGAAAGCAGGGGAACGGTGTTATCAGCTTTGGTTCAGGGCAGCCCGATTTGCCGCCTCCTCCCGAAGTGTTCCAGGGCGTCGATCTTAAACGCGACCTGCGTTATGGACTTATTCAGGGAGAAGTCAAGCTGCGTGAAAGTTTGGCCCGTGAATATCCCGGGTCCACGGCTGAAAATTTCGTCATTACTAACGGCGCCTCGGAAGCGCTGGATCTTATTTTTAGAAGCTGGGGGAAAGGGGAGAAGGTGTTGTTGCCGCGTCCCTTTTATTATTCCTATCTGCCGATCGTCGAATTGGCGGGGATGACACCGGTCTTTACGGATCTTGTGGACGGCCGGATCGATCTGGAAGATTTTAAGAGAAAGATCAAGGATTGCCGCGCCGTTCTGATCAATTCACCTTCCAATCCGACCGGGCGGGTCGAGGCTATCGAAACACTTAAAGAGATCGAGAAGATCACACAAAAGCTCGGTGTGTATGTAGTTTCCGATGAAGTGTATAAGGACCTCATCTATGAACGGGAAAATTATCATATCCAAGGCGAGCATGTGATCACGGTCAATTCCTTTTCAAAGACCTTTTGCATGTGCGGAGTCCGGGTCGGGTACCTTTGGAGTTCCGACAAAAAAGTGGTCGAGAACGTTTGTGAAATGAAGACACATACTTCGATGAATACGAATCTGGTGGGGCAGGATATGGCGCTTGCTGCGATGAAGGCCCCGAAGGAATATATTGTGAAGCAGCAACAGATATGGCGTCAGCGGCGGGAT
>CAYQTU010000006.1:13390-49075 GCA_964420575.1 uncultured bacterium | reverse complement strand
GGTTTATTCATCGCATTGAACGCAACCTGGATCCCGAGATGGGGAAAAAATTTATCGTTGAATTTTAAGAAGGGATAGATCCTGCGGACCGTACCGTCCGGATCTTGACTGTAATTGATATGCCCAACCCCTTTAGCATATTGACTGAAGGCCGTATCCGATTGATTCAGGTAATAATAATTCTTAAAGCCCGCGGATTCTACGGAAAGAGGGAGAAAAAGGTTCGGGGTTTTTTTAAACTCTTCAACGAGAGCTTGATTGTCTTCGGGGTCATCCGTCCCTTGAGCAAAAAATAGATTAAAAACGATCGCTTGCGCTTCCCATTCCCTCAGG
Source organism: uncultured bacterium (assembly GCA_964420575.1). GTDB lineage: Bacteria > Omnitrophota > Omnitrophia > Omnitrophales > Aquincolibacteriaceae > CAYQTU01. The sequence goes on along the minus strand of CAYQTU010000006.1, from coordinate 48,742 downwards.
ATGCGCGTGATTGCCGCATAATAGCGTTTCGGCCAAGGGAAAGGTTTGATCGCCTGGAGGCTTTTTTGGTCGATCCCGATATAAAGGATCGATGGGTCGATCTTTTGGACCGATTGAGATTGCAGAAAAAGATCGTAAAAAAAATTGTCTACGGGCTCAAGATAAGACGCATGGGCGCCGTGGATCAGGATAAAGACAATGGCTAGAAAACCCAAGAATTGGATAATCCGCTCGGGGGTCAAGAAAATGACTAATTTTCTTAACGGTTCAGTACTGTACCCTTTTCGTTTTTTAACAAGTCCAGGAGGCGCTTTATACATTGAAAGAATAATAAAAGTTAAATGCTTTAAATTCAAGGATTAAAAGAAAGTTGTTTACCGATCGTTCTTAAAAAAACAAACCTTCAAACCGCTTCCGCGCTTCCCAGACCTTTCAAAAAAACCTTGCCGCTTAAGATGCGCGAAATCGCTATGCTGACGACGCTATCTCCCACAGAATTAACCATAGTGGCCGGCGGATCGATCAGGGCACCTACCATCGAGATCAACGGAAGCGCTTCAACAGGAAATCCGTAAAGCGTCACGATCAAAAGTTCTCCTAAAAATCCGCCGCCGGGAATACCGCTCATCACCATTCCGCTCAAGAGCGCGATCCCAACAGCTGTCGCATAAGTTTCGATCCCGCAAAAAGGCTTCCCGAACAAACTAAAAAGAAGAGCGATTTTTAGAACAGCTCCGAGACACGTCCCGTCCATATGGATCGTTGCCCCAATCGGGACTACGATACGGCTGATATCCTTCGGAACGCCGATCCGATCTGTTGCCTCCAGATTCGCAGGCACGGCCGCAAGGCTGCTTCCCGTCCCCCATGCCGTCAAAGAAGGCGTTAACATATTGCCCCAAAAAACTTTGACCCCTTTACTCCCCACAGCCCCAAAAACATAGATCGAAAACCCAATAAAAAAATAAAAAAAAGCTACCGGATAATAAAGCGTCACAACCCGAAGATAAGAACTGAAAAGACGTTCCGCCCCGAAAGACCCCACCAAATAAGCGAAATAAGCCCCAAGTCCGATCGGGGCATAAAGCATAACGAGCTTGATCACGCGCATCATGACCTTATGAGCGGAGACCAAAAACGCTGTGAACGCCTTCCCTTCTTCACGGGCTAAAGAAGCCCCAAGTCCTGTCAACATGGCAAAAACGATCAATGCAAGCATGTTCTTTTTGGAGATCAACTCTGCAAAATCTGGAACCGTAAAAGCTTGGACAAGACGTTCGAAGGGGCCGATCTGCGTGAGGGCAACGTTTAATTCCATAAGCGGTTGGTCGGTCAAACTTGGCGGATAAATCTTAACGCCGAGAATCATGAGAGACGCCGCAAGAACTCCGGTCAGGGTAAAGAGCAAAAGCATACATGCCATGATCTTTCCAAGGCGCCGGAGATCTGACATTTCAGCAACCGCAGAAGAGATCGAAAAAAAGACGAGAGGGACAACCGTCGTAAAAAGAAGATTAAGAAAAATATCCCCCAAAGGCTTCAACGCAACCGCTTTTTCTTTCAAGAAGATCCCCAGGCAAGCCCCCATCGCGGTGCATAAAATCAAAAGGAGCGGGAAAGAATAATGTTTCAGTAACTTTATTTTTTTCTGCATGAATTTCCTTTTTGAAATGATTTATATATTCTATTTGATTTCCCGCAGAAAATCAGTAGGCTTTCTTTTATGATGGAACAGAACAAAAAGAAAGCTTTCCAGCTTATTTTAATCTTCGGATTGGTCAGTCTTCTGGGCGATATCATTTATGAAGGCGCCCGCAGCGTCAATGGCCCCTATCTTAAAATCCTTGGTGCGAATGCGCTTGGGGTGGGTTTCATTGCGGGCGCTGGAGAATTCCTCGGCTATGGGATCCGTCTTCTTTCGGGTTATTTTTCGGATAAAACTAAGGCTTACTGGTTCTTCACGATCCTGGGCTATGGTCTTCTCATCAGCGTTCCTCTTCTTGCACTGACCGGCATCTGGCAGATCGCCGCACTTTTGATCGTCATCGAACGTATCGGAAAAGCCCTCCGCAGCCCGGCTAAAGATACGATCCTGTCCCAAGCGACCAAACAGGTCGGCACCGGTTTCGGATTCGGCTTGAACGAAGCCATGGACCAGATCGGCGCGATCGTAGGGCCTTTGATCTTTACTTTCATTTTCTTGGGAGGCCGGATCGCTCAAAAAGGGCTCCCGGATTATCAGCACGGCTACGGCCTCCTTTGGATCCCTTTCGTACTGCTGATGGTCTGTGTTGTTTTTGCTTATCTCAGAGTCCCTAATCCAGAAATCCTGGAAACTTCGGTGAAAAAGAATGAATCGGAAAAACTTCCTAAAATATTCTGGCTTTATGCCGGATTCAGTTTTTTTGCCACTATGGGGTTCGTGAATTTCGTATTAATGGCTTATCATTTCAAATCAAAAGGCGTCCTGTCAGACGCCCAGATCCCTCTTTTTTATGCGATCGCCATGGGGATCGACGGCCTTGCGGCTCTGATCATCGGAAAGATTTATGATCAAATGAAAGAAAAACAAAAACACGATTGGGCAGGGATTGGGACTTTGCTCATGATCCCGGCCCTGTCTCTTGTGATCCCTTTTCTGTGTTTTACAACCGTTCCTTGGATCGTGATCGTAAGCATCGTGATCTGGGGAGTTGTCATGGCGGCACATGAAACCATCATTAAATCCGCGATCGCAGACATCACCCCCCTTAAAAAACGCGGAACGGGTTATGGGATCTTGAATGTGGCTTACGGATTTGCCATGCTCATGGGAGGGACCGCGATGGGATTTCTCTATGAGCGATCTCTCTCCGCGCTTATGCTCGGGGTCGTTTTCCTTGAGCTGGTCTCACTTCCTTTCTTTTTCGCCATGAAAAAAGAAATTTCAAAAACAGTTCCTTCTTAATAACGATTCAAACTTCAAAAATACTTAAAAATTGCAATAAAAGGTTGACCAACCCCCAAAGAAAAAAATATAATCTGGCATCATGTTGCATTTTAAAAATAAAGTTTTAATCCTCGGGCACGGTTCGGTCGGCAAGTGCACACTTCCGATCCTCCTGAAACATATCCGCATCCCCTACAAGAACATTACAGTCATTGATTTTGCGGACAAACGCAAAGAAATGGCCCCTTGGGTCCGCAAAGGCATCCGTTATTCCCAAGAGAGGATCTCCCCCGTCAATGTGGCCCGGACACTTTCTAAATATGTCTCTCCGGGGGGTATGGTGCTCGATCTTTCCTGGAATGTGGACACCGTGGACATGCTGAACTGGTGCCATGAAAACAAGGTCCTTTACGCCAACACGTCCGTCGAAGAATGGGACCCTTATGCCAATATCGATAAAAAGACACCGCTTGAAAAATCTCTTTATTTCAAACAGATGGAGATCCGGAAGATGACGGCCAAGTGGACCCATGATTCCACAACCGCGGTTTTGGACCATGGGGCCAACCCTGGGTTGATCTCTCACTTCACTAAACAAGGGCTCGTGGATATCGCCGAAAAAGTCCTCCGGGAAAAATCCACGAATAAAAAAGACCGGCAAACACTGGAGCGCCTGGTCCGTGAAGAAAAATTCCACCGCCTGGCAATGAAGCTCGGCATTAAAACCATCCACGTCAGCGAGCGCGACACCCAGGTCACCAATCAGCCTAAAGAAGTGGATGAGTTCGTCGGGACCTGGTCGATCGAAGGGCTTCGCGAAGAAGCAACTTCCCCTGTTGAAATGGGCTGGGGAACCCATGAAAAAGAACTGCCCCCGCTCGCTTCCGTTCCGGAATACGGGCCTCAAAATCAGATCTTTCTTTCCCAAATGGGCATGAACACCTGGGTCCGTTCCTGGGTGCCTAATTACGAGATCGTCGGCATGGTGATCCGCCATGGTGAAGCCTTCAGCATTTCTGAAAAACTTACGGTTTGGAAGAACGGCAAATCGATCTACCGCCCGACCGTTCATTATGTCTATATGCCTTGCAATGCAACGCTCTCTTCGCTCCATGAGCTCAGGTGCCGGAATTATGAACTCCAGCCTAAATGCAGGATCATGTCCGATGAGATCGTGAAAGGAGCAGATATCCTTGGCGCCTTGCTTATGGGTCATAAATACAATTCTTGGTGGACCGGAAGCGTCCTAAGCATCGATGAAGCCCGAAATCTCGTTCCTCACCAGAATGCCACCACGATCCAAGTCGCGATCGGTGTTGTTTCCGCTGCGATGTGGATGATCGAAAATCCTAACCGAGGCGTCTGTGTCCCTGATGATCTTCCGCATAAAGAGATCCTGGGGACCGCAAAACCTTATCTGGGAACCTTTGTGTCTGAGGCTAATGACTGGACCCCTTTTGAGAATTATCAGGTTTTCTTTCAGGAAAATCCTAACGCGTATCTTGATAAAAAAAATCCTTGGTCCTTCAAGAACTTCATGTTCAAGGCCTGACCATGATCCAAAAAAAACCCCGGCAAGAGATCGAAGCCCGGGAAAATATGCGGGGCGGCACGGGAAAAGTTTTTGTCCGCCATTATTTAAAACCTGAGGATATCCATGCCCGTACCCGTCTTTGTGCCGAACTCACCCTCCCGCCAGGGACAAGCATCGGAGAGCATGTCCACGCTGACGAAGATGAAATCTTTCTTGTCCAAAAAGGTAAGGGTACCATGACGGACGGCGGACAAAAGATCACGATCGAGCCCGGAGATGCCATCCTGACAGGCCAAGGGTCCGCACATTCCATCCAGAACACCGGCACAGAAGACCTTATCGTTACCGCGATCATCATCAAATACTGATGAGCTTCCTTTTCCCGCAAGAAACATTCATTCCTCCAAAGATCCTTTTTAAAAAGGGCGCTTTTGACGGGCTTGCTCAAGAAGCTCTTGAATTCGGCCCCTGCGGGATATTGGTCCATGGGCATTCTTTTGAAAACAGCGGATCGAAAGAGAAGATCAGAAAAACCTTTGAAGCAATGCGGGGCGTCGTTGATTTTTTCTGCCGTAAAAACGGAGAACCGTGCTTGAATGAGATCAGCGAAGTGATCGAAAGAGGCCGAAAGATCCATACTCAGTGGATCGCCGGGATCGGAGGCGGAAGCGCCCTGGACCTTGCCAAAGCGGCGGCAGGTCTTTTTTTTACAAAAGAAAAGCCGGTTTATTACCAAGAAGGCGGCATGCTTCAAGAAAAAGGGGTGCCTTTTATCGCTGTCCCAACCACAGCGGGAAGTGGTTCGGAAGCTACGCTCAATGCTGTGATCATTAATCCTGAAAAAAAAGTGAAGCTGTCGATCCGGCACAAGAATTTTTTGGCAGCAAAGGTCATCCTGGACCCGGAGCTGCTCCGGGGCGCCCCCTATGCGGTCATGTGTTACTCGGGGATGGATGCTTTGGTCCAGGCTTATGAGTCTTTTATCTCAAAAAACTCCACTTGGTTCAGCGAAAATCTGGCCTTGAAAGCCATCCGCTTGATCACCAAGCATCTGATCCCAGCACTCCGCTCCGGCAACGAAGAAGACCTTGAGGCGCTCCTCTTGGGAAGTTTCCTTTCAGGGCTTGCCTTTTCTCACTCACGGCTGGGGGTGATCCACGGGCTCGCTCATCCGCTCGGCGTTCTATACAACATTCCCCATGGGCTCATTTGTTCCGTTTGTTTTTCCGCTTCGATCCGTTTAAACCGCGTGGCTATGGGAGAAAAATATATGATCCTGAGCCAAGCGCTCGGTATGGATTTCCTGAAAAAAATCCATGAGCTTTTGGATGCGCTAAAGATCACTTCTCCCTTCAAAGGGAAACCTTTGGTCGAAAAAGAAAAGATCGTTCAAGAAACATTAAGCTCGGGGTCAACCGCGGCAAACCCCAAGACCGTTACCCGCGAAGACGTGGATTTTCTTTTAAAAGAGATTTTTTGACGTTCTTTTTTGTGTTAGCATAACCTCATGATCCATTTTTTGGTTTTTGTTCTTATTTCTTGTGTGAGTTTCATAGCCAATCTGCTTCCGATCTCTGTCGCTGCAGGGATCGCAAAGGGGCTGGCAGATATCAGCTTTTTCCTGCTTCGGGATCGCCGCAAAATCGCCCGAGAGAATATCGAGCGTGCCTTCGGTAAATCTATTTCCGAAGCAAGAAAAGACCGCATTGCCCGTGCCGCTTTTCAAAGTGCGGCTCTTTCTTTTCTGGAGCTTTTTATTGTCCGAAAGATCGCCCGAAACGCTTCCGAACGTTTTACTCTCATCGGCAATGACGTCGTCGAAAAAGCCTTCAAGGAGAAAAAAGGGATCGTGTTGGTCATCGCACATCTTGGTTCATGGGAATATTTGTCTTTTCTCCCTTACCGCACGGGAAGAAATTGGTCCGTAGTGGTTAAAGATATTAAAAATCCTTTTGTGAACCGGATGATCGATTCCTTGCGCCGCATCATGGAGGTCGAACCCATCCCTAAAGAAGGTTCCATCCGAAAAGTCCTCGGCGAACTCCGGAAAGGTAACGGCGTGGCCATTCTGATCGACCAGTGGGCCGGCGATGAAGGGATATGGATCGACTTTTTCGGCGAGAAGACTTCAACAACATCCATTCCCGCACGCCTTGCCGAAAAAACCGGGTGCATTCTTATTCCGGCTTTTTGCTTAAGGAAACGCGTCGGGCATTACGAGATCCGCCTAGACAAGCCTTATGAATATGATTCCGTATCAAAAGATTGGGAAGTAAGAATCACTAAGGAGCTGAACCGTCTTCTTGAGGAGCAGATCCTCCGTTATCCAGAGCAATGGCTCTGGGGACATCGAAGATGGAAGGATAAACCCGCTGCGCTTCGGACCGTTTGATGGATATCGAGCTTCAGATCGAGAAATTGGTTTTCGGAGGCGAGGGTCTGGGTTTCGTAAACGGTAAAGCTTGTTTTGTGGAAGGGGCCCTCCCCGGAGAAAGGGTAGTCGCCCGTCTTCGCATTGACAAACCGAATTATTCCAAAGGCCGTTTGATCAAAGTTCTTACCCCTTCTCCCCGAAGGATCCCGCCTCCCTGCCCTTACATTGAACGCTGCGGAGGTTGCCAATACCAGCACCTTCCGTATGCCGAAGAACTCCATTGGAAAGAATATCAAGTCCGGGAAAGTTTCACTCAGGCTTTTCGAGAGACTTGCCCCCCAATCCAAAAGATCCGCTCAGGCTCTAAAGACTACGGTTATCGCACAAGCATGACTCTTCACCGGACCCAAAAAAAAGGCAACAAACCCCAACGGTTAGGTTTCATCGGAAGGGATAACCGATCCGTGATCCTGATCGAGAATTGCCTGCTTGCGGAAAAAGCCCTAAAAAACATTTTTACTGAAGAACATGTTCTCGGAAAAAGCGAAGAAAAACGGGTCTTCAAGCTCGGAGAAGAAGACCGTATTTTTTCAAGCGATAACGAAAAGATCTATAGCGTGAGGCTGGGTTCTAAAAGCTTTAAAACAAATTCTATGGGGTTCTTTCAAAATAATCTTGAGGTTACGGAGCTTATCGGGAAAGAACTTGGGGCTTGGGTTCAGGAAGCCGCTCCTTTAAGGTTTCTTGATCTTTATTCCGGCGTAGGCACCTTTTCCTTATTGGCAGCATTTAAAGTCCCTGAAATCCATTGCTTTGAAGAAAATCCTTACAGCATGTCCTGCGTGGAAAAAAATTTTAAAATTCTTGAAACGCCTTTAGCCGGGATCCATCTTGGCAAAGTCGAGAAGCGCTTCCCCGCTTTTATTCTCCCTCACCGCAAAGAAAAGACCTTCATTTTCCTGGATCCCCCAAGGCTTGGGATCGCTTCTTCGCTTGCGGAATTATTCGCCAAAGAAGATGTGGCCGAAAATCTTGTTTATCTCGCATGTGATCTTCAGATCCTGATCCGCGACCTTAAGATGATCCTCGCAAGCGGCCGCTACAAGATCAAAGAGGTTGTTCCTTTTGATATGTTCCCGAGAACCAAGCATATCGAGATACTGGCCTGGCTAGTCAAAAATTAACCGGCCTGTCCGGCCAAGGCACCGCTCGCCCAGGCCCAGGCGAGATGATATCCGCCCCGCCGGCCTCCAACATCCAGGACCTCACCGGCAAGATAGAGCCCTCTTTGGAATTTAGACTCCAACGTCCCCGGATCGATCTCGTTAACAGGAACGCCGCCTGAGGTAAATTCCGCTTCATTCCATCCACGGGTACCGGTTATTTTAAACTCTTTATGTTTTAAGATCTGGACCAGTGCAGGGATATCGGCTTTTTGAAGATTCTCGCGAAGCGCCAAAGAGAACTTATGAGGGAGCAACCCTTCGAGCCATTCTTCCTTGGGAATCTTTTCCCGGAACCTTCTGTGGAATTCTTCCTTTAAGGCTTCCTCGGACAAGAACGGGACAAGATCCGCAATGACCGAAACTTTATGGATCTTATCCCGGTTCATAGCAATCGAGATTTCTTCGCTGATATCCAATATACACGTCCCCGAAAGACCGTATTGAGTAAAAAGCAACTCTCCGGGGATAGTGCGTATACTTTTATTCTGGATCCGACTGGTTACAGATGCCCTCACTTTCTGACCTTGAAGAAAATGGCACCATGGGTCCTTGACCACAAGAGGCACCGTACTGGGAACCGGTTCAAGCACTGTATGGCCGAACGACTGTGCCAAAGCATAAGCGCCGCCGTCCGCTCCTAATGCCGGATAAGATTTCCCACCTCCGCATAAAACGACTCGCGGTGATGAAAACCTTTCCTCCCCGTTCGTTCTTAATTCAAAAACATCCGAAACCGAGCGAATGCCACGGACCTCACAGCTCAGCTTGACAGGGATCCCGAGCCGTGCGATCTCGATCTCTAAAACTTTAAGGACCGAAGCGGCTTGATTCGTCACAGGAAAAATCCGACCGTCTGGCTCTGAATAAATTTCAAGCCCCAAGCCCTTAAAAAGATCCAGAATGTCCCGCTTAGAGCATTTTTCAAAAACAGAACGAACGGTTTTTTCGGCTTTCGGTTGATAAAAAGAGGCGTCTAATTTTTCATTCGATAGATTGCAGCGGCCGGCACCGGTCACAAGAAGCTTTTTCCCGAGTTTCGGCATTTTTTCACAAAGGAGGACCTGCTCCCCCTTCCGTTTGGCAAAAATCGCTGCTATGATCCCCGCCGCTCCGCCTCCGATCACGATCTTATCGTACATTCTCATAGAATTTTCGTTTTCCGGTCTTAGGTGTTTTGGGTTGGACAAGCAGGCGCTGAGCCTCCCGCTCTTTATACGTTTTTTCGGATCGAGCCGCTATTCCCGTTAAAGGATGTTTGCCCGTATAGTACATACAGCTTGAAACCGTCATCGGCAAAGGCATGAAGTCTTGAACCTGTTCCGGATGCAAACGGTGGGTTTTAAGATAACCCGCAAGATCCTTAGCTTCCGTCAAAGTCGCTCCGGGATGAGCGCTGATCCAATAGTTCACAAGATATTGTTCTTTCCCGGCTTTCCGGCTGAAACTTTCGAAACGGTCTTTGAATTTTTCGTAAGTTTTTATGGACGGCTTATTCATCAAACGCAAAACTGATTCTACGGCATGTTCTGGAGCAACTTTTAAGCGTCCGCTAATATGGCTTTCGCAAAGGGCCTGAAGGTACCCGTCGGATTCTTTTTCGATGAGAAGGTCATAACGTAAACCGCTTTGGATAAAAAGATGTTTTACTCCGGGGATTTGCATGACTTCGCGCCAAAGTTCAACGGTTTTTTCATAGCCAAGCCGGAGATTTTTACATTTTACGGGCATCATACACTGTTTACGTTGACAGGCTCCCGCTCGATCCCATTCAAGACATTCGGCTCCGTAAAGATTTGCCGTCGGTCCGCCGATATCCGTGATCGTCCCTTTGAATCCTTTAAGCCCGGCCAGCCGTTTCACTTCGCAAAGGATCGAAGCCTTGCTCCGGCTCTGGATCATCCGGCCCTGATGGGCAAAAAGAGAACAAAAACTACACTCCCCCGCACAGCCCCGGTGTGATGTGATCGAAAAGCGAACGGTTTCAAATCCCGGAACGCCTCCTTGACGATCATAAACCGGGTGCCAAGCCCGGACGAACGGAAGCTGATAAAGATGGTCCAATTCTTTCGAAGTAAGCGGGAAAGCCGGCGGTTGCTGCATTACATACCGGTCCCCGTGTTTCTGAATGACGGGTCTGCCTCGGACCGGATCGTTTTCCTGATAAAAAATCTTAAACGCTTCATTGAATTTCTCTTGATCCGTTTTCACTTCTTCAAAGGAGGGCAGTTGAACAGCCCCTTCAAAAACGCCTGCGTCTTTCACCCAACTCACGGTCCCGCGAACCTGATTTATTTTTTTGATCTCTTCTCCGCTCTGGAGCCTTCGGGCGATCTCCACGATCTGTTTTTCGCCCATCCCATAGACCAAAAGATCCGCTTTAGAATCTATGAGGATCGATCGCCGCACGTCTTCATCCCAATAATCAAAATGTGCAAAACGGCGCAGGCTGGCTTCGATCCCCCCAAGCACAACCGGAATACCGGGGAAAAGCTCTTTAAGTCTGCTTGTATAAACGATAGAGGCGCGATTCGGCCGAAGACCTGCCTTGCCCCCGGGGGCATATTCATCCATGCGTCTTGGCTTTCTAGAAGCCGTGTAGTGGCTGACCATTGAGTCTAAATTCCCCGCTGAAACCCCGAAAAAAAGTTTGGGACGGCCTAACGCGAGAAAATCCTTGGGGCTTTTCCAATCCGGCTGGGCAATGACCCCGACCTTGAAACCGGCATTTTCAAGAACACGACCGATCAAAGCTGTCCCGTACGAAGGATGGTCAACATAGGCATCGCCCGTCACCAGGATGATATCGCAATGATCCCATCCGCGACGGATTAAATCTTCTTTCGAAATAGGTAAAAAAAGAGGCTCTTCTTTCATGGGTTTTGGATTATACCCTCTCTCGAGAGGAGAAACCATAGCTTTGAGCCTTGATTTCTAGCGGTTTCCTAAGTACTATGGCAGAGTTTTCAGCGACCGGAGAGAAAAATGGACGAAGCTTTTTTGGAAGCCTGGAATGATTCGATCCTGATGGTCCCCTGGCTATTAGGTATCTATATCTTTTTAGAGTTTTTTGAACGAAAATATGAGCATCTCATCACAAGCCGTTTAGGCAAAGCTTCCCGCACAGCTCCTTTGTTAGGGGCATTCTTTGGATGCATTCCCCAATGCGGATTTTCGGTCATCGCAGCTACCCTTTATAGCCAACGGGTCATTTCCCGGGGCGCATTGCTGGCTGTTTTTCTTTCTACTTCCGACGAAGCGATCCCCGTTATATTAGCGCAAACCGATAAATGGCCTGCAATAGTTTCCATCTTATCTGCAAAAATCATTATCGCAACGACGGCGGGATATGCCGTAGACTTTTTCTCACAAAGATCTGTCCCTAAAATCCCGGGGACAGCTCACGACCCACTATCCTGCCAAGATAGGCATAGCCATTGCTGCGGAAGAGACCATAGCTGTCAGGAACCCTGGTGGAAATCCTTTTTACTCTTTCCTTTAAAACATACGCTCCGGGTCTTTGCCTTTGTGCTCTTGGTTTCCTTTGCATTAAACCTCATCCTTTCAAGGGCAGGATCCGAGGGATTCTCAAAACTATTTCTTTCACACTCCTTTTTCCAGCCCGTAACCACCGTACTTATCGGATTGATCCCGAATTGCGCCGCTTCCGTTGCGATCGCAGAGGTTTTCCTGAAAGGAGGGATTACTTTTGGTTCAGCTATCGCGGGACTTTGCGCCAGTGCGGGATTTGGAGCTTTGGTTTTGATCCGTGAGAATAAAAATTGGAAAGACACGTTAACCCTTTTCGTTCTGCTTGCCGGCGTCAGCCTTAGCGCAGGGGTCATTCTTAATCTTATCTTCCCCTAACCTGATCGTTTAAGTTAAAATATCTTCAGGATGTATCACAAAAACCTTATCGGGAGGACTTATGGATTGGAAAGTTTTCATGGCAACTTTAACGGCTATTTTTTTCGCGGAGCTCGCGGACAAAACCCAGCTGGTGGGGATCGCCATGTCTTCAAAGACCGGCAAACCTCTTGCAGTATTCCTGGGTTCTATTGCTGGTTACGCTCTTGTCACTTTGATCTCGGTGATCATTGGAGTCACCTTGGCGAAATATATACGCCCGGAATGGATCCGATATGCCGGGGCCAGCGCTTTTGTGCTGATTGGTCTGCTTATGTTCATGAATAAAATTTAAAAACTGATTTAACAAAAAAAGGAGTTTTTATGGCAAAAAAATCAAAGAAAGTTTCTAAAAAAACGAAAAAGGCAAAAAAAACGGGGAAAAAATCCAGCTGTTGTTGCTGCGGTTAATTTTTGATTAAGGAGCTTTTATGGAAAAGAAGGAAGCTAAAAAAGGCTTTTTCGCAAAGCTGATGGAAAAGCTCGACAAAAAACTCGAAGAAAAAGCCAAAAAGAATACGGGATGTTGCCTCCCCAAAGAAGGAGACGGCGGGTGCTGCCAGCCTGAGGAAAAAGATTCATGCTGCGGTTGATCACCGATTGGCTTATTTACGGCCTTCTCGGTCTTCCGCGGGGCTCTAAACTGACGGAAGTGATTCATTTTTTCTTTTACGATTCGCTCAAGATCTTCGTTCTGCTTTTTTGCATGATCGCGATCATCGGCTTCCTGAGGACTTATCTTCCTCAAGAAAAAGTGAAGCAGTGGATCTTAGAAAAGAAAGGGTGGGGAAATTTCTTCGCCTCTCTCTTTGGGGCAATAACACCTTTCTGCTCCTGTTCTTCGATCCCGTTTTTCCTAAGCTTTATAAAAGCGAACATCCCTTTGGGGATCTGTTTCTCCTTCCTGATCGCATCGCCTCTTATCAATGAATATCTCGTCGTTCTTATGTTCGGTTTTTTCGGCTGGAAGATCACTTTCGCTTACATTGTAAGCGGCATGGCTATCGGGATTTTCTGCGGTTATTTCTTAGGGAAAATGAATTTAGAAAAACATCTTGTAGAGGATATGCTTCCGGATCCAAACGGGGCGATCCAGGTGGTTGCTTGGGAAACTTTGAAGCAAAGGATTCAATTCGGCCTAAATGAAGCGGCGTGCATTCTCAAAAAACTTTGGGCATGGATCCTGATCGGTGTTGCGATCGGGGCCTTTATTCATAATTGCATCCCCGAAAAATTGATCCAATCCATCATTGAGCGAGCGGGGATCTTGTCGGTCCCGATCGCCACTTTACTTGGCGTTCCTCTCTACGGAAGCTGTGCTGCCATTATCCCGGTCGCGGTCGCTTTATTTGAAAAAGGCATGCCCCTAGGCACCGCCCTTTCGTTTATGATGGCCATTGCAGCTTTAAGCCTGCCCGAGGCGATCATGCTCCGCAGAGCGATGCGGTTGCCTTTGATCGGGATCTTTTTTGGGATCACTTCTCTGGGTATTATCTTCACCGGATATCTTTTTAACTTTCTTCAGAAGATCCTGATCTAAATGGCGGCTTCGCTTTTTACCCGACATCCTGTCTTATTTGAAGATGAAGGACTTTTGATCATCAATAAACCCGCAGGGGTCCTTTCTCATCCCAATCATGAAGGTAAGAGCTCGGGATGCGCCTTTGAGGGTTTTTATGATTTCAAAGAACGCTGTTTCGCTTCGCCTGCAGGCCCGATATGGCTGATCCACCGTTTAGACCAGGAAACTTCAGGAATTCTTCTTGGAGCCAAAAATCAAAAAAGCGCTGACTTGTGTCTGGCGGCATTTGAGAAAAAAGAGGTCGAAAAATATTACTTTGCCCTGGTAGGAAGACGTCCCATGCCGCTTCACGGGAAATGGCGGGACACTCTTACAGAACGGCATACGGGGAACAGTGTCCGTGTAAGCGTGAAGCGATCCGGGCCTCCAAATGCTATTTTGGATTACTGGGTAAAAGATTTTTTCAAAAAAATAGACCTCTCGCTTTTAGAGATCCGCTTGATCACCGGAAAAACACACCAGATCCGAGTGCAGTCCGCTTATCATGGTTCCCCTGTTGCGGGAGACCGTATTTATGGAAATTTCGGCTTAAATAAAGCGCTGCGTCAAAACCTGGGCCTACGAAGACTTTTCCTCCACGCCTGGAAACTCACCCTACCACACCCCTCAACAGGAAAACTCCTAGAAATCCGTGCCCCTTTGCCCGAAGAGCTTGAAGTTTGTTTGGCTCAAGCCGCTTCTAAACGATGAAGGTCTTACTGCTTCAACCGCCGGTCCAGGATTTCTATGATACGGATATCCGTCTTCAGCCTATTGGATTGGGTTATTTAAAAGCGGCGATCCAAAAGCATCTGCCCAAAGTCCAGGTGATCCTCAAGGACTACCATCAAGGATGGGGCCGTAAAACCATTCCCCTCCCCCAAGAACTTTCTTATTTGAAAGATTTTTATCTCAAAGAAGACAAAAGCCCGTTCTCTTCTTTTCATCATTATTATCATTTTGGAGCGGATTTTAAAAAGATCGGCCAGGAAATCGCCCGTGAAAAACCCGACCTCGTCGGGATTTCAGCGCTTTTTTCTCCTTATTACCGTGAAGTCTTTGAATGCGCTAAAGAGATCAAAAAGCAAAAAAACATTCCTATTCTGGTCGGAGGGTCACAAGCTTCGGCCATGCCGGAGTTCATATTAATGAACCCTAACATTGATTTTGTGATCCGCGGAGAAGGAGAAAAAGCCTTCGTGGAATTCATAAAAGCGTGGCAGAAAAGAAAAACTTTCGCCCGAGTCCCTAACCTGGGATACAAAAAAAGAGGGGTTTTGTTTTTGAACTCCGTGAAACCGAACTTTCCGATCGAGACCCTTCCCTTTCCGGACCTCTCCGGTCTTTCACAAGAACGATATCTTTTTGAAGGAAAACCGATCAGCATGATCGTTTCTTCACGAGGGTGTCCTTACCAATGCGCTTTTTGCTCGATCCGGAAAACTTTCGGGAACCGTTACCGCAGACGATCCGCAGAAAATATTTTTAATGAGATCAAGCAGCGCTATCAAGAAGGTTACCGGGTCTTTGATTTCGAGGACGATCATTTAACGTTCGATAAAAAAGAAATGAAAGCCCTTTGTCAAAAGATCCTGAGCGGATTTCCTAAAAACGAGATCCGCTTGTTGGCCATGAACGGCCTTTGTTACTGGAGCCTGGACGCAGAGCTTCTGGCGCTTATGCGAAAAGTGGGTTTTACACATTTGAATTTATCGCTGGTCAGCTCTAATTCTGGGATCTTGAAAACCATGCAACGGCCTCATGCGATAAAAAAATATTCTTCGGCCGTTAGAAAAGCGGCCCAACTCGGTTTTAAGATCGTCTCCTATCAGATCTTAGGGCTTCCCGGCGACTCCATCGAATCTATGCTGAAGACCTTGATTTATAATACAAAGCTTCCCGTATTATTAGGCGCATCCCCTTTTTATCTTTCCCCTTCCGCTCCTATAGCGCGCCTTTTCGGGAAATTCACAGAAGAAGATCTTTTAAGATCGCGCTTAACCGCTATGGCTATCGAAAGCCCTGCCTTTAAAAGAGAAGACCTTTACACCCTTTTCATTACCACGCGTATTCTGAATTTTTTAAAGGGGATTGCTTTTAAAGACCGGAAAATACCGCTTCAAAAAGCGTTAGTGATCGCCGAGCAAGAAAACCCCCGCTCTTTCACTGGAGTTAAAATATTCAGAAAACTTTTAAAAGAAAGAAAGCTCTACGCTTGGACGTCCAAAGGGTTTGAGCCCCTTTTGAAGTTTAAAGCCGAACTTTTCTTCCGTCTTTGGCGCAATCTTGATAAAATCCAGACCCAATCTTCCCGATGGATCATTAAAACGGGTCGGTAAACGGAGGCAACAATGAAATTAAAGGATCTCGTAAAATTCATATTCTGTTTTGTGCTGTGCCATGCCGCAGGCATTGTAGGATCTATTTACACAATCTCTGCGATCCCGGAATGGTACGAATATCTTCAAAAACCTTCCTTCTGCCCGCCTAATTGGGTGTTCGGACCGACCTGGGGGATCCTTTTTACGCTGATGGCCATTGCAGCTTATCTGGTATGGAACAAAGGTCTAGAAGAAGCAGCGGTTCGAAAGGGGCTCATCCTCTTCCTCATCCAGCTGGCGCTGAACAGTTTGTGGTCTTTTCTTTTCTTCGGGCTACGGTCTCCGCTTTACGGGTTTATCGAGATTTTGCTTCTCTGGACCATAATTTTGATTACAATAGTTCAATTTTTAAAGATCTCAAAACCAGCCGCAATCCTCATGGCTCCTTATCTTTTATGGGTCAGTTTTGCTGCGGGCTTGAATCTTTCGATCTTGATCTTGAACGCTTAAAATCCAAGAAAGAATTTGATCATGGAATGGCTTCATGAGTTTTTTTCAAAACTTTACAATTTTCAGGAATTGATCCGCTGGGGCGGCTATGTCGTCCTGGTCATTATTGTTTATTCTGAGACCGGGCTTTTGGCCGGATTTTTCCTTCCCGGAGACTCTCTCCTCGTCACGGCCGGACTCTTTGCCGCCGTTGACGGAGCCCTTAATGTTTGGTTCCTTATCCCTATGCTTTCAGCGGCTGCTATTGCGGGCGATAATACCGGCTACTGGCTAGGGTATCATCTAGGCGCAAAGATCTTCAGCCGGGAGGATTCAGTTTTTTTTCATAAAGACCATTTGGCCCGCACTCAAAAATTTTATGAAAAATACGGCCCCAAAACGATCATTATTGCCCGCTTTGTCCCTATCGTCCGGACCTTCGCCCCCACCGTAGCCGGTGTCGGCAAAATGAAATATAGCCGTTTTTTAGCTTATAGCATTGGAGGCGGAATTGCCTGGATCTCAAGCATGACGCTTTTAGGTTATTTTCTCGGGCAGTCGATCCCCAATATCGAAAAGAAGGTCCATTGGGTCATCGCTATCGTGATCGTGTTATCGTTTCTTCCGATCCTTAAAGAATGGCTTCACAGCCGGAAAAGACCCTAGAGGCTTCCGTGACCGCCATTATTTTCCTGACCATTTCCAACATCTTCATGACGATCGCTTGGTATGGCCATTTGCGTTTTAAACAGGCTACACTTTGGAAAGTCATCTTGATCAGCTGGCTGATCGCTTTTGTAGAATATTGTTTTCAAGTCCCTGCAAACCGGCTCGGGTCCTATCAATTCTCGACCGTTCAATTGAAAACTATCCAAGAAGTGATCACCCTCGTCGTTTTTTGTGGATTTTCTATTCTTTATCTTAAAGAAGAGTTAAAATGGAATTACTTTGTCGGATTTGTATTAATTGTTGGCGCTGTCTTTTTTATTTTTAAAAAATGGTGAAAGGATCTTTATGCCTTTAAGAGAAGAGATGGAAAAACAAGGAGCGTTCCTTTTTAAGTGGAGAAGCTATCTGCCGATTCTGGCCATTCCTTTGCTTTTGATCGTCTTTCGGGATTCGGCCTACACAAAACGTCTTTTCGGGGATCCTTGGGACAATTTCTGGGAACTTTTTTCGCTCACCGTTTCTTTCCTTGGGCTTGCCGTTCGTGCACTTGTAGCCGGCTATGTCCCCCGGGGGACGTCGGGGCGCAACACGCAGACTCAGGTTGCCGAAACCCTTAACACCAAGGGGATGTATTCCATTGTCAGGAATCCTCTCTATTTAGGGAATTATCTGATGATCCTCGGGATCATGCTCTTTACTCAAGTATGGTGGTTCGTTTTTTTAGGAACGATCCTTTTTTGGGCTTATTATGAACGCATCATTTTCACCGAAGAGGAATTTTTAAGACAAAAGTTCGGGAAAACCTTTGTCGAATGGGCTGAAAAAACCCCGCTGGCTTGGCCCCGTTTTAAAAACTGGCAAAAACCGGATACGTCCCTTTCTTGGAAAACGATCCTCCGTAGAGAGCACTCCTCTTTTTTCGGAATGGTTTGTATCTTTACCTTACTTGGGATCGCCGCGGATCTTTTCATCGAACATAGCCGCTTGATCGATCTTTTTTGGCTGCTGTTCTTTGCGGTAGGTTTGGTCCTTTATCTCGTTTTGCGATTCTTGAAAAAGAAAACCCATTTTCTAGACATTGAAGGCAGATAATTTTTCTTCCGGAGGCTGCTATGAAAAAATCCATAGGCGCAAGAACGATCCTCTTTCCCACTCCCGTCCTGATCATCGGGACTTATGATCTGCAAGGAAAACCTAACGCGATGAATGTCGCTTGGGGCGGCATTGTTTGTTCGGAACCCCCGTGCGTCGCCATTTCGGTACGCGACCAACGGAAAACTTACGAAAACATTCTGGCTAAAAAAGCGTTCACCATCAATATCCCTTCTGAAAAACATATAAAGGAAGCCGACTTTTTTGGGATCGTCTCGGGGAAGCAAGAGGATAAATTCAAGGCGACAGGGCTGACCCCGGTAAAAAGTGAAAAAGTGGACGCCCCTTACATCCAGGAATTCCCGTTCATTATTGAATGTGTTTTAAAAGAGACTCATAAGCTCGGGGTTCATACTCAATTCATCGGGGAGATCAAAGATATCCAGGTTAATGAGTCGATGTTGAATGCCAAAGGGTTCCCGGATATTAAAAAACTGAACCCGATCCTGTTCGATCCTGGAACTTGCGCTTATTACGGAACCGGTAAGCTTTTAGGGCAAGCTTTTTCGATTGGAAAAAAGAAATCATGATGAAGTGGCTTTCGCTGGCGATCGGCGGAACCCTGGGGAC
The DNA here is from genome assembly GCA_964420575.1 of uncultured bacterium. Taxonomy (GTDB): domain Bacteria; phylum Omnitrophota; class Omnitrophia; order Omnitrophales; family Aquincolibacteriaceae; genus CAYQTU01. The sequence goes on along the minus strand of CAYQTU010000006.1, from coordinate 30,014 downwards.
CTTCGCAAGGTACCTTCTGGCAGGTTTTGTCTACCAAGCCTTCGGGACTTCATTCCCATACGGGACATTAGCCGTTAACCTTAGCGGTTGTTTTTTGATCGGTCTTTTTGTGGTTTTGACGGAAGAAAAATTCTTGCTGGGTCCTACCTCTCGCATTTTTCTTATGATCGGTTTCTGCGGGGCTTATACGACTTTTTCGACCTTTATTTTGGAAACCGCGAATTTAATGAAGGACGGTGAGAATTTTCGAGCTTTGATGAACGTTCTGGCAAGCGTTCTTCTCGGATTTGCGGCGCTGCGACTCGGTATTTTAACAGCAAGGATCATTTAAGGAGAGCTATTATGAAAATTCCGGCGGAAGGCAAACTTTTAAGGATCTTCATCGGTGAGGCTGATAAATGGAATGGACGTCCTCTTTATGAAGAGATCATCTATCTTGCAAAAAAAGAAAAAATGGCCGGAGCAACTGCAATTAAAGGCTTTATGGGCTTTGGATGTAAAAGCCATCTCCACACAACGAAGCTCCTTAGATTATCTGAAGACCTGCCGATCGTGATCGAGATCGTGGATAGTGAAGAAAAAATACAAGCTTTTCTTCCCTTGCTTGATCCGATGGTTAAGGAAGGATTAATGACCGTCGAGAAAGCGAACGTCCTCCTGTATCGGGCTGGTTAAGGTCAAAACCTGAGATCAGCTTTTGTTTTTCTTCTTGGCCCGACTATTCTGAAAAGAATAAAAACAACCACAATATTGCTGTCGATAAAAATTCTCTTGCTTAGATATCGAGATCATCTGTTCAGATCCGCCGTTTTTTCTCCAATTAAAATCCCAAAAGACCAGCCCCGGGAATAACCTCGCCGAACGTTTTCCCGCTCGGACAACCTGTTCAAAATCCTTCCATCGAGCGATCCCTAAGCTTGTCGTAAAGACTTTAAAATCCTTCTGCGCGGCATACGAAGCTGCTTTTCCAAGCCTCATTTCAAAACAAAGGCTACACCGTTCTCCCCGTTCAGGGTCCCGCTCTCGTCCCCGGATAGCTTTGGCCCAGCGATCCGGATCATAGTCCGCATCCACAAAAGGCACCTTCATTTTTTCGGCATAACGGATCACTTCTGCTTTCCGAAGCTCATATTCCTCTCTCGGGTAGATATTAGGATTGTAAAAATAGACCACAGGCTCGAACCCTTGCTCTAAAAGCCTCTTAAGGATTGACCCGGAACAGGGCGCACAACAGCAATGAAGGAGGATCTTTTTTTCTTGTTGAGGGATTTCTAGCTCTGTTTTTTTATTCATAAGAACGAAAAAAAACGACAGGACCGCTACAGGATCCCATCTAACGGGATCGCTTCATCCAGCAACATCACGGGAATATCATTCCGGACGGGATAAAGGTATTTTTTATCCGTTCGGATCAGGCCAGCTTCGATCTTTTGGGTAAGCACTTCGCCTGCGCGGTTCTTCACATGACCTTTCTCGACCCTTTGATTAATCTTCTCGATCAATCGCACTTCCGCCAGAAAAAGGCCCTGCTGGGTTTCAGGACAACAGAGGATATCGAGCAACTCTTTTTTGATCATCTTCACTCCATAAAATCGTGAAATATTTTTGTATGAAAATAAGAACCTGTCAAATCATTAAACGGCAAGCTATTCTTCTCTAGCATCCAATTCCGGGGCTTCCGCGAGAGGATTCCCAAGAAGCACTTCTCTCGGCTTAGCCCCCTGCTGCGGCCCGATCACCCCTGCCGCCTCCAATTGGTCAACGATCCGGGCAGCCCGAGTATACCCAAGTCCTAAACGTCTTTGCAAATAGGACGTCGAGGCTTGCCGGGTTTCCAGAACGATCCGTTTGGCTTCATCAAAAAGCTCGTCCCGTTCCGTCGAATTGCTCGCGCCCTGCCCGCTTTGTGCAGCCTGGATCTCATCATGATATTGAGGTTTCCCTTGAGCTGAAACGAATTTGACGATCCTTGAGATCTCTTCATCCACAATAAGAGGCGCTTGCCCGCGGATCATATTATCGCTTCCGGGTTGAATGAAAAGCATATCCCCCCGGCCAAGAAGTTTTTCCGCGCCTTTAGCATCCAGGATGGTCCTTGAATCAATCGCTGAAGCCACTTTAAAAGCTACGCGCGCGGGGAAATTGGCTTTGATCACACCTGTGATGATATCGACCGAAGGCCGCTGTGTCGCAAGGATCAGATGGATCCCAACAGCACGGGCAAGCTGCGCCAGACGAGTAATGGCTGTTTCAACTTTATCTTGGGCGGTCAACATAAGGTCTGCGAGCTCATCGATCACCACCACGATATAAGGCAGAGTCGCGGGAATAATATTTTCTGAATCCTCCGAATCCTGGATCTGTTTTTTGTCTTCTTCGGTGATTTCCCGCTCGTTAAAAGCCTGAATATTCCTCCGCCCTACCGTCGAAAGCAAATGGAACCTGCGATCCATTTCCTGCACGACCCAATTGAGGATATTCGGAGCTTTTTTAGCTTCCATCACAACGGGCGAAAGCATGTGCGGAATTTCGCTATAAATAGGAAGTTCTACTCTTTTGGGGTCGATCATAACGAATTTGAGCTGGGCTGGAGAAAGCGAATAAAGAAGCCCTGTGATGATCGAATTGATACAGACCGTTTTCCCGCTCCCGGTCGTTCCGGCGATCAGAATATGCGGCATGGTCGCTAGATCCGCGATCAGCGGTTTCCCGCTCGTATCTTTTCCGAGGATAAGCGGTAATTGATATTTTTTAGAGCGGAACTCTTCGGTCTCGATCATCTCTCGGATCACGATCGGACGGGATTCGGAATTTGGGACCTCGATCCCGATCGTCTGCTTCCCGGGGATCGGAATGATCAGCCGGATGCTCGTTGCCTTGAGCGCCATGGCTAAATCGTCTTCATAAGCTGAGATCGAATTCGCTCTCACGCCTGGCGCGGGAAGGATCTCGTACAGCGTGATCTTGGGGCCTTGTTCCACCTCAGTGACTTTTACTTCGATCCCGAATTCGGCAAGGGTCTGCTCGATCGCTTTGGAATTCGCGGAAAGATCGTCCCCCTGGATCTTTTCCGCTTTAGGGAGACGTAGAAGATCCGCCGAAGGAAGCTGATATTGAACGTCCGCTAAAACATCCGAACCAATGATCCCTTTTAAGGAACTCCCCCCGACCGTTGTTTCTTGAGGCTCGGGGGCTGGAGATTTTTCTTTCCCTGAAATATCCTCCGCATTCCCCCGCGGCGAGGCAGCAGGAAGAGATATTTTCTTTTTAGCTTCTTCCTTGGCTTTTTTTTCAGCGGCTTGCTTAGCATCTAACGGAATGGGCTGATAAGCCTTGATCTTGGGCTGGATATTTACAAATTCGGGTGGGAGTTTCGAGTCCGGTTTCTCTTTCTCTTTTTCTTTTGAAATAACCGTTTTAGGATTTTCTTTGCCCTTTTTAGCGCGGATAAAAAATCCAGCGAGTTTTGCTGCTCCACCGCCGAAATGCCCCAGCCATTCTCCGAAACTTTCAAAAACACCCTGGAGCCGTTCTAAAAAAGAACGGAATAACGGGTAGATCAAAAAATCTGTTGCAAGAAGGATGGAAAGCAAAAGGACCGAGCCTGCCAAGATGCAGCTGCCCAGATACCCAAAATATCGCAGAAGATGATTCCCCGCAATATAGCCTAAGGCGCCTCCGTAAACGAACCGGTTCTGAGCCTTCATGGAGATTGCTACAAGGGTCGCTGTCGCAAAAAGGATCATCCCAAGGCCGATAAATTTAAAGAATTTCCGCTCGGGAACTTTTTGCATGAAAAAACAAGCTGCCCAAAGTAAAAAAACAAGTGGGATCAAAAAAGCACTGATCCCGAACGTTAAAAGAAGGCCGAAGGCAACGTAGGCGCCAATGATCCCCGTGTAATTCTGGACCGGAGCATAAGGGTGAGAGGTGTAAAAGGAAATGTCTTCGGCATGATAAAAGAAAAGGCTGGCGAACGTAAAAAGTCCCAGCAGTAAAAAAAAGACGCCCCAGATTTCATTTACTCGTTCTTTTTTCATGATGAAAACACGAATGTTTTAAGAGTTCTAAACGCTGCAGTGATCAATGGCCTGTATGGCCAAAACCGCCGGCACCGCGGCAAGTTTCATCAAGATTATCGACTACTTGGAGCTTTGCCTTTACCACTTGAGAGATCACCATTTGAGCGATCCGCATTCCCCGCGTTACTGTAAACGGTTCCTGCCCAAGATTGATCATGATGACCTGGATCTCTCCCCGATAATCAGAATCGATGGTCCCCGGAGTGTTGAGGAGGGTCAGGCCATGTTTAATGGCCAAGCCACTACGCGGGCGGATTTGGGCTTCGGCCTCTCGAGGAAGGGCGATAATGATCCCGGTTGGGATCAGGGCGCGGGCACCTGGCTGGAGCAGAAGAGGCTCTCGGCAAGCGGCTAAAAGGTCTATGCCGCTTGCACCTTGAGTCATGTATTGGGGAAGAGAAAGTCCTTCAAAATGCGGAAGGGTTTTAATCTGGATCGTGAACTCTTCCACGGTCTTCATCAGTCGCGATGGCGGGACCGACCTCGTCCACCACGATCATCACGGCGTCTGGGGCGGCTCGGTTCGGCCTCGACAACGGTGCGTTGATCTTCCGGAAGTATCGGAATACCGCCTGGGACAGCTTGTTTAATGCTCAAGCTGACTTTTCCGCGCTCATCGACTCCAATCACTTTTACGCTGACCGGATCTCCGACGCGGAGATAATCCCCAGCGCTTTTGACAAAACCTTCGGTGATCTCGGAAACATGACACAGGCCATCTTTCCCGGGAAGGATTTCACAAAACGCGCCAAAAGGCATTAGTTTTTGAACGGTAGCCTGATAAATCTTGCCGATCTCGGGCTCTTCCGTGATCGCTTGCACACGGGCAATAGCCGCTTCCGCAGATTTTTCATCGATAGCCGCTATGAAAACCCGGCCGTCTTCTTCAATATCGATCTTCGCCCCGGTCTCCTCAACGATCTTTCGGATATTCTTACCGCCTGGCCCGATCAATTCTCCGATCTTTTCCGGATCGATCCGAAGCGTGGTGATCCTAGGCGCATAATTGGAAAGTTCTTTGGGGGCTGAAATGCATTTTGCGATAAGATCCAGAATCTTAAAGCGCGCTTGCTTAGCGTGGTCAAACGCTTCTTTAAGAATCTCTTCCGTGATCCCGTCAATTTTAAGGTCCATCTGAAGCGCGGTCAGCCCTTTATGGGTCCCCGCAGCCTTAAAATCCATATCGCCTAAATGATCTTCGATCCCCGCAATGTCCGTGAGGACCTTCCATTTCTTTTTATCACTGCTTGTGACTAATCCGATCGCAATACCGGCAACAGGTGCCTTTAGGGGAACGCCAGCATCCATCAAGGCCAAAGTTCCGCCGCAAACCGTCGCCATAGAACTGGATCCGTTCGATTCCATGATCTCTGAAACTAAGCGGATCGTATAAGGGAATTCCTCCTGGGAAGGGATCACGGCTTCCAGTGAACGCGAAGCAAGAGCCCCGTGCCCGATCTCTCTCCGTCCAGGTCCGCGATTCGGGCCGACTTCGCCGACGCTAAAAGGCGGAAAATTATAGTGAAGCATAAACCGTTTAGTCTGCTCCCCTTCAAGGGCGTCGATACGCTGTTCATCTTCCCCGGTCCCGAGCGTGGTTACGCTAAGGCTTTGGGTTTGGCCTCGTGTAAAGAGCGCAGAACCGTGTGTTCTCGGAAGTACGCCAACCTCGCAATGGATCGGACGGATCTCACGTTCTCCCCGGCCGTCCGCACGCTTGCCTTTATGAAGCATGACTTCCCGGATCTTTTCATATTCCAGCCTGGAAAATGCAATTTTTACGAGCGCTTCCTCAAACCCTTCGGCATTTTTGTCGAACTGGGCAATCGCTTTTTCATAGATGCTCTTTAAAAAAGCTTCTTGTTCTTCTTTGGTAGGAAGACCGAACACTTTTTCAAATTCATTCGCAGCCGCAGTTTGGACTTTCTGTTCGATTTCTTTTGCGATCTCAATGGCCTTGACGGCTTTTTTAGATTTCCCGGCCTTCTTGACCAGGTCTAACTGCAACTGAACTGCCTTTTTAATGGCTTCATGCCCAACGCGCAAAGCCTCAAGCATTTGCTCTTCCGTAATTTCCTTGGACCCCGCTTCAATCATTACGATCTTTTCCATCGTCCCGGCCACAACAAGATCCAAGTCGCTTTTTTCGAGTTCCTGCTGAGTGGGGTTAGCTATGAACTGTCCGTCCACAAGTCCTACTTGTGCCGCGCCAAGCGCTGTTTCATAAGGGATGTCCGAGATCATGAGCGCTGCAGAGGCGGCGATCATTGAAAGGATCTCCGTCGGATTTTCTCCGTCAAAAGAAAGCACATTCACAGTGATCTGGACTTCGTTTAAATAGTCCTCGGGAAAAAGAGGCCGAATGGGCCGGTCGATCAGTCGCGAGGTCAGGATCTCTTTTTCGGTAGGCTTGCTCTCTCTCTTAAAATACCCACCGGGGATTTTCCCCGCCGCATAGGTCCTTTCACGGTAATCAACTGTTAGCGGAAAAAAATCACGGACTTCATCGGCATCTGCTCCGGCCACCACTGCCGCAAACACGACCGTACCGCCGCATTGAACGGTCACGGCACCATGTGCTTGTTTGGCCATACGGCCGGTTTCAATAATGATTTCACGATCACCGATCTTGGAAATTACTTTTTCTATTTTTGTCATGAGAGTTCTCTTTTGTCTTCTTTCGTCTTTGGATTATTTTACGCCGTCAAAATAAAACGAGGATGAAGAAATTACTTCCTCAAATCAAGGCGAGTAATGAGATGCTGGTATTTTTCCGGATCTTCTCTGCGAAGATAATTAAGAAGTTTTTTCCGGCGACTGACCATCTTGATCAGCCCGTACCGGGAATGATGGTCTTTGTTATGCCCTTCAAAATGCTTGGACAATCCATTGATCCGCTCCGTAAGAAGCGCCACTTGCACTTCCGCAGACCCAGTATCGTTCTTGGAACATTTATACTTTGAAATAATATCTTTCTTTTTTGTTTTTTCTAACGCCATTGTTTTTCTCTAACTCCTTGTCATTCTTCTAGTTACGTCGCTTTAAGGTGTAAAAGTATACTCCACCCTATTCTCCTTGTAAAGGTTTTCTTTAAAATCTCTTTTTATGATAGGCTTTGGCCTTCCGAACATCGGCGGCAATTTGAACCTTTAAAGCCTCATCATTCGGGAATCTTGTTTCAGGCCGTATGAAAGCATGAAGCGCCACTTCCATGTTTTTTCCATAAAGCTGGCCTTTAAAATCCAAAAGATGAAGCTCTAAGATGGGTCTTGGGGTTTGTGCTTCAGGGAACGTCGGCCGCCGTCCGAAATTCAAGACCCCAGGAAGCCAAGGCGCTAAATTCTTTTTCGCTTTAACTTCTCTTTCTGCCTCCCTAAAAATTCCTTGGGGTAAGAAACGGGCAGAAGCTATATAAACGCCCAACGGGAGAGACGCGGGATGATCCACTTCCAAATTTGCCGTAGGAAACCCTAAAGTGCCCCCATGCCCCCGGCCTCGGATGATCCGGCCAAAAACACTGAGCGGACGGCCAAGGCCTTTTGCGGCTTTCCCCAGCTCGCCTTCAATCACCCATTTCCGGATCAAGGTACTGGAGACGGTAAGCCCCCCCATTTTGACCGGCGCCATTTCCTTAAAAAAGAAACTGTATCGCTTCGCAAGCTTTTTCATCAGATGCGCATCCCCTTCGCGAGCACATCCGAAACGAGCCCCATGCCCCATGCAGACCTCAAGAACATGGAGCTTCTGAACTAAAACTTTTTTCACGAAATCTTCGGCGCTCATCTTGGAAAAATTAGGGGTAAAAGATTGCAGAAAGCAATAATCCATTCCCGCCTGAGCTAAAAGAAAAAGTTTTTGGCCCAGGGAGTGAAGTAAAAAAGGTTTCCCTTTAGGGTGCAAAACACTTTGGGGATGGTCTTTAAAAGTAAAAACAGCCGCGCGAGCTTGATGCTTTCGGGCTTGTCCGGCCACATACTGCAACAGCTTCTGATGGCCTAAATGCAGTCCGTCAAAATTCCCAAGCGCTAAAACCAGCTTTTCTTTTTTGGATTTAAAATGATTGAAGTCGTTGATGATCCGCATGGCCTAAACAGACGCTGAGGGGTAATATTTTTTGATAAAGCTCGGGAAGTTCTAATTGTTTCAGATCATCGATGGTCACGCTGTCCTGAAGCGCAAAATGGCCGCTACGCAACCTGCGAAGACTTGCCAAAGCCGCATGACAGCCAAGCGCCTCCCCGAGATCGTTCACTAAAGTGCGGAGGTAGGTCCCTTTTGAAACATGCGCAAAAAAGTGGATGAACTTGCCTTCCTTTTTTTCGAACCTGAATTCATACACCGTAACCAGCCGTCCCTTACGGGGAACCGTCTTCCCCTGACGCGCTAATTTATAAAGCCGGGTCCCTTGATGTTTAAGCGCTGAAACCATCGGGGGGATCTGGGTGATCTGTCCGGTAAAAGCCTTGGCCTTTTCACGAACTTCATCTAAAGTGATATGCTCCCAAGGGGCCTCGGCTACTATTTTCCCGTGGCGGTCATGAGAATCGGTCTGGATGCCGAGCTCCATCATGCCAAGATATTCTTTATTGCAAGAGCTTAAGGGCATGGAGCTCTTGGTCGCTTTCCCCAAAAGGATCACAAGGAGGCCTGTCGCCAAAGGATCCAGGGTCCCCGCATGGCCGACTTTTTTCAAACCAAAGCGCTTTCGGACAAAAGCGCAAATATCGTGAGAGGTCCAATTCTCAGGTTTGTCGACAAGCAGCACACCGTCTAAAGGAGGGGTCATTTTTCTTTCTTTTCGGGATTCTTATCTTTATCTTCGATCTTTTGGATCACATCGCGGATCTCAAAATCCTTATCCAAAGAGTCGTCTAATTCAAATTGGAGATGGGGTGTATAACGCAGTTTTAAAGCGGCGCTGATCTCCCTTTTTAAAAAACCTTCGGCTTTTTCAAGAACTGCCATACTGCTCTTTTTAACTTTCTCATCACCCATAACGCTCAAAAACACAACGGCTGATTTCAGGTCTGCGGTCACTTTCACATGAGTCACGGTCACAAACCCTAATCGCGGGTCCTTTATGCGCTCCAAAATGAGCCGGCTCAGCTCCATTTGAAGAAGAGAGCTTACGCGATCCGTCCGTCTGCCTTGCATGATCAATAACCTCGGTATTTTTGGGTCTTGTTCTTTAGGATAAATGAAGAAAAAGCATTTATAGTTTCGCGGCAATCTTATCAATGCGGTAGGCTTCGATCACATCCCCTTCGCGCAGGTCATTGAATCCCTCTAAGGAAAAACCGCATTCATAACCTTCCGCGACCTCTTTAACGTCGTCTTTAAAACGCCGCAAAGAGGAAAACCGTCCGTCAAAAACCACCACATTGTCACGGACTAAGCGGACATGATGCTGACGGGTCGCTCGCCCCTTGATCACCACTCCGCCTCCGATGGTCCCCACTTTTGAGGACTTAAAGATCTGCCGGATCTTGATCTTCCCTTCGTTCACTTCACGCATCTCGGGCTCTAAAATCCCTTCCATGGCTTTGCGTACGTTCTCTACGGCATCATAGATAATGCTGTAAAAATGGATATCCACGCCTTCTTTTTCCGCAAGGCTCTGCGCTTTCGGATCGGCTTTGACATGGAACCCGATAATGATCGCATCGGAAGCTGCCGCAAGCATCACATCGGACTCATTAATCCCGCCGACGGCGCCGTGGATAACATGAAGATGGCACCGGTCAGTGCTGAGCTTCTCGAGAGATTGCGTAATAGCCTCGATTGAACCTTGGACATCCCCTTTAATGATCAGCTTAAGCTCTTTGAAGTTGCCTTCTGAGATTTTAGAATAGAGTTCTTGTAAGGACATATGCTTTGGCGTACCGCGCATTTGCCGCTCCCGAAGCTCCAGGGTCCTTTTTTCGGTGATCTTTCTTGCCGTTTTTTCATCTTCTACGGCATAAAGCGTTTCACCGGCTTCCGGCACACCGTTCAATCCGCTTAATTCTACGGCATAAGAAGGTCCTGCTTCTTGAACGCTTTTCCCGCGGTCATTTTTCATAGCCCGGATACGTCCCATATACGATCCGGCTACGATCATGTCCCCGTGATGGAGCGTTCCTTTTTGAACGATCACGGTCGCTACAGGCCCGCTTCCTTTGGAGAGATGGCTCTCGATAACTGTCGCTACAGCAAGACGGTTAGGGTCGGCTTTCAATTCCATGACTTCGGCTTCCAGTAACAGCATTTCGAGCAGTTCGTCAATCCCTTTACCGGTCTTCGCGGAAACTTTTACACAAATGGTCTTCCCTCCCCATTCTTCAGGCACCAGTCCGATCTTTTGCAACTCCGCCATGACTTTAGGCAAATTCGCCGAAGGGAGGTCGGTTTTATTAATCGCTACCACGATCGGACATCCGGCTTCCCGAGCATGATCGATCGCTTCAATGGTTTGGGGCATAACCCCATCATCTGCGGCAATGACAAGCACCACGATATCCGTAACGTTAGCGCCACGAGCACGCATCGCCGTAAAGGCTTCATGGCCCGGCGTATCTAGAAAGGTCACATGCCCTTTTCCGGGAATATCCACGCCATAAGCTCCGATATGCTGGGTAATAAAACCCTTTTCTTTTGCCGCAACGTTTGTTTTTCGGATCGCATCTAATAAAGAAGTTTTACCATGGTCTACATGGCCCATCATGGTCGCAACCGGAGGACGAGGTTTTAATTTTTTAGGGTCATCGCCTTCATTGCCACGGATGATCTCTTCCGCCTCATCTTCCATTTTTTTAACGATAACGCCAAGCGCTTCAGCCAAAGCATAAGCGATCTCTTCGTTTAACAGCTGATTCACATTCGCAAAAATACCGATATTCATCAGGGCCTTGATCACTTCCGGGATCTTGCGGTTCATTTTCTCGGAAAGATCACCGACCGTAATAGGAAAACGAACGAGAATCTCTTGTTTGGCTGGAGACAGAGGCGCTACAGGTTCTTTGGGGGCTTGGACCACCGGAGGCTTAGACGGTTCTGCCGCAGCCACGGGTTTAGGTTTCGGCGATTCCGCCGGCTTTTTCTCTTCGACTTTTTTCTCTATAATGACAGGTTTTGGTTCTTCTTTTTTTACCGGAATAGCCTTCGGCAAAACCGCAGGGGCAGGGGTTTGGATTTTTTCTTTTTCTGTTTTTACAGCAACAGGAACGCTTTTAGGCAGTTCTTTTGTTTTAAGAACGGTTTTTGATACCGTTTTTTTCTCTTCAAGTAAGTTCGTTTGGTGCGGAACAGTTTGTCTGGCTGGCGTTGGCAGTTGTTTTTCTGCCTTAAATTCAGGCCTCTACACCTTCTGGAGCTGAATTCTCCTCCCCTGGAGCTTCGGGTGTTTTTGTATTAGCGTCTTTTTTAATGATCGCCTGCTGCGCCGACGCAATGATCTTTTCTGCGGTTTTAGGCCCGATACCGGGGATCTGGGCTAATTCTTCTGCCGTTTTTTTAAGGATATCTTTAATCGATTGGACCCCCGCTTCTTTAAGAAGCGCTTCGGTCTTTTCTCCTACCCCGTCCAAAGAACTAATAGGAATTTTTTGGCTTAAACTCCGGACGTCCAAGTTCCATCCGATCAATTTTGATGCTAATCTTACATTTTGCCCTTTTTTCCCAATAGCTAAAGATAGCTGATCGTCTTCAACCCAAATTTCCGCCGTTTGCTTCTCCCGGATCAATTTGATCTCTTTCAATTCCGCCGGCGCCATCGCATTTCGGATATAGGTTTCTACATCTTCGCTATAGCGGATGATATCGATCTTTTCACCGCCTAATTCGCGAACGATGTTTTTAACGCGCTGCCCGCGCACCCCTACGCAAGAACCGACACAATCGATCTTGTCGTCGCTTGAAGTTACCGCGATCTTGGTGCGGGACCCTGCTTCGCGGGCTACGGCTTTAATGTTAACAACTCTATCGTGGATCTCCGGGACCTCCATCTCAAAGAATTTCCGGACAAGGTCCGGGTGAGTTCTTGAAAGGATCACCTCAGGGCCTTTGGGCGTTTTTTTAACTTCCAGGACATAAGCGCGGATCAAATGCCCTTGTTTGGGAGCATCCAGAGGGGACTGTTCCCGGACCGGTAAGATCCCTTCGGTTTTCCCAAAATCAAGAATGATCGCTTTTTTTTCAATACGATGAACAGCTCCTGAGACAATATCCCCTTGCCGGTGGCTGTATTCATTAAAGATAGAGTCCCTTTCGGCCTCACGGATCTTTTGGATAATCACCTGCTTGGCGGTCTGGGCCGCAATGCGTCCAAAACGCGGGTCATTGATTTCTTTCCCTTCGCTTAGCACTTGGATCTGGAAAGTTTGAGGGTGAATCTGGACTTCAAAGGTCTCTGCTTTTTCTGGGAAACTTTTCCGGCAAGCGGAAAGAATCGCATGACGGAGAGCTTCGGCAAGCACCTCTCTAGAGATGCCCTTCTCTTTTTCTATATATTCAAGCGAAGAAAGTAAATCTTGTGACATTTTGTCCTTTAATCCTCGTAAATAGGCTGGGAAAAAAAAGAAGTGGGCTGGAACCCACTTCTTCACAATCCCCAAAATTGATGCCGTTATTATAGAGGCTATCCTTAAAAAGTCAATGTTTGACTCTGGAGCTCACAAGGATAAAAACAAAGACAAAATACTCCTAACCTGCTTTAAAATAAGGGGTTACAAATATAAGGGCTGCCTTTTGAAAACTTTAAGGTCTGGATTTAGGTATGGAGCGGGCAGCGGGAATCGAACCCGCATAGTCAGCTTGGAAGGCTGAGACTTTACCATTAAGCTATGCCCGCGTCATTATCATCGATGAAGAACTTGCACATTCTAATCAAGGAAAGGGTTATGCGCAAGAGATTGCAGCGATCAAAAAGCCTTAATCCCGGGAGGGCGGAAAAGGAGACGCGCGAAAAAAACCGTTAATTGTCTTGGGCTTAATCTTTCCGCATAGATCATCAGTTTATTCCAAAGCCCGTAGATCCCGACCGGGCAACGGGATCTTAAGAATTTTTTTAAAGCGAATCGCGCTACGTCACGTGAAGAAGCGCTGAAAAAGATCTTATTCTTCTCGATCCCCGCAGTTTGATGAAACCGTGTAAGAGTGTTCCCCGGACAAACACAAAAAACCCTCACCCCACGCCCCTGACATTCCGCCCATAAACCTTCGGAAAAATGAATCACGAACGCTTTTGTTGAAGCGTAGAGTGAAAGGTAGGGGATCGCCTGGAACCCGGCTGTTGAAGCAATATTGATCACTCCGCCTTTTTCCCGCTTTAGCATCCCGGGCAGAAAAAGATGCGTGAGCAGAACAAGCGCTTGAATGTTCAAGTTCAACATGATCTGTTTGTCTTGAGCGGCACTCTCTTCAAAAAATCCGTATTGGGCAAGACCTGCATTATTCACAAGAAGATCAACGGTAAGCCGCTGTTTTTCCGTAAATTCAAATAATCGCTGGCAAGTTTCCGCTTTACTAAGATCACCCGCAAAAGTATGGACTGTTATACCGTAACGCTGCTTGAGATCTGTGGCTTGCTGATCTAATTTTTGGACATTGCGGGCCGTTAAGATCAAGTGAGCGCCTTGCTTTGCCAATTCTCGCGCAAATGATTTGCCGATCCCTGAAGATGCCCCGGTGATCAATGCGGTAATACCTTGGAAGGAATCGAGCATAACGCTAAACGTGATGGCGCCCGGCCAAAGCCCGAGCCAAAGTAGCTTGGTCGGTATATTCTATATGGCTGCCAACAGGGATCCCTCGAGCTAGGCGCGTAACTTTGACTTTTAACGGCTGAAGAATCTTGGCTAAATAAAGAGCCGTGGTATCCCCTTCCGTGTTCGGATTGGTCGCAAGGATCACTTCGCGGATTTTTTTCTTTTGAACTCTCTCCAAGAGGTCTTGGATGCAAATCTGATCCGGCCCGACCCCGTCCAAGGCGGATAACGCTCCCAAAAGGACATGATAGACGCCGGCATATTCCCCTATTTTTTCGAGCGCGGCAACATCCTTCGGATCTTCGACAACACAGATCATTCCTTGATCGCGACCGGGGTCCGAACAAATCCGGCATGTTTTCTGATCGGAAAAATTATGGCAGACATTGCAAAAAACAACTTTTTCTTTGACTTCACGGATTAAAGCGGAAAGCTCAAGCGCCTCTTCTTTCCTTGTCTTTAAAAGATAGAAAACGATCCTCTCCGCAGAACGCTTCCCGATCCCCGGGAGTTTCGAGAGTGATTCGATCAGCTGGGTCATCAGGTCTGAGTGAGTCTTCATTATTCTTTCCGGACGATCTTCGCCCCGTCAAAAATCTCGAGGGTTTGTGAAATGATATCGGACAAACCGCTGTCTTGAGCTTGGGGCTCCGGGGCTTTCGCAACGGAACGGGTTTCGCCCTCTGTTTTTGTCACCACAAACTGGACCCGCACCTTTCTTCCGAGGGTTTTGGAAAAAGCTTCTTCCACTAACGTGTAGTTGGAGGGCTTTTCGAGCGTTTCTTTATGGAAACGGAACTCTGCCGGAAGCCCCAGCACGATCACTCCTCCTTCGACTTCGATCGGTTCGGCTTCGGCTAAGAAGAGGCTTGTAGACATCCTTTTGATCTTGACCAGTTCGATCACTTGCGCCCAAACTTTTTCGGCATCGTCAAGCGTAAGACCATTAGTCTCTTTTTGAAGCGGAGAAATGTTCTGGTTTTTTTGATCTTCTTCGCCAGCATTTAAAGCCATCCCTTGACGGACCTGGATCGTTGGGACAGAAGTTTTTCCGGACGGTTCGCTATTCGAATCAGGGGTTTTGGGCTTGTGGCTTTTTTTTTCTGTTTTAGACAAAGGAACGGGAGTTTCTGGTCCCGCTCCATGGGGAGAAGCGGCTTTCTCCATCAGCTCCTCAACAGATCTTAAAGTGTCTAGATAGGTCAATTTCAAAAGCGCCGTTTCAACAAGAAGCTTCGGAGATGCGACCGGACGCCGCAATTGGTACTGAAGATTCTGCAAAATCGCCAAGGCTAAAAGAAGTTCGTTTTGGGAAAAATTCTGGGAGTGCTTTTTCAGTTCTTTTAAAGTATCTTCATTCGCTTCAACAAAATCTTCAGCTTTTTGAACGGATTTTAAGATCAACAAATGTCTGAAGATCTCAAAAAGCCCTTTGGCAAATTGCGCGAGGTCGCCGCCTTCTTCATAGAGTTTCTTCACTAACCTGAAGACCTCATCTCCTTTTTTTGCCCGGATCGCTGTCAACACGGATAGATAAACTTTGTCTGCAGAGATCCCTAAAAGAGTTAATACATCTTCCTCTTTGATCTTCCCTTCTGAGAAGCTAGCCAGCTGATCTAAAAGGCTCTCGGCATCGCGGAGAGCGCCTTCCGTGGATTTTGCGATAAGAAACAGCGCATTTTTCTCGAATTTAAGTTTTTCTTTTTGTGCGATCTCTTCAAGTTTTTTAACAACCTCGGAAACCGAGATTCTTTTAAAAGGGAACCTCTGGCACCGGGAAAGAATGGTTAGTGGGACTTTATGGGGTTCCGTCGTGGCAAAGATAAATTTAACGTGAAGCGGCGGTTCTTCAAGGGTCTTGAGAAGAGCGTTAAAAGCCTCAGCGGTAAGCATATGAACTTCATCGATAATGTAGATCTTGAAATGTCCGGCGGTCGGTTTAAATTTAACGCTTTCCCGAAGATTGCGGATTTCTTCGATCCCGCGGTTGGAGGCTCCGTCGATCTCAAGAACGTCCATGGAATTCCCCTGCTCGATCTCTTTACACGCAATGCATTTTCCGCAAGGTTCTTCGATGGGGCCTTTGCTGCAATTCAGTGCCTTGGCAAGGATCCGGGCCGTGGAAGTTTTCCCGACGCCTCGTGGACCGGAAAACAAAAAGCTTTGAGGAACGCGTTCTTGGCGGATGGCGTTCTTTAAAGTGGTGGTAATAGCTTCTTGGCCGACCACTTCTTCAAAGGTTTGCGGCCTGAATTTTCTGGCAAAAATAAGATAACTCACGAATAAGCCTCGATAAAAGATCTCATGGTTAGTGGATCAGGGAATCCTTATGATGGGGGAAAAAAGAACGATTTTCAAGAAGTTCTTATTAGCAAAACCCAACAAAAAGAAGAAAAGAGAATCAATCCAAGAACTTGAAGGTCTCCAGAACATGTTCAAAGATAGGCCCAAAAACATTGAACTGTTCGTCTGTCCCCGCAAAAGTGATTTGGTAAGATTGCTTCCCGTAAAGAATGAAAACTTGGGTCCTTTTCACAAGGGTTTCTTTGGCATTTTGAGATTTGAAAGGAAGCAAAAAAGCATATTGGTATTTCAATTGAAGCGCTTTTTGCCCGCTAATTAAAATATCTTTTTTTTGCAGGGTTTTGAATTTGGGGAACCGCTTTTCATCACTCAGAAGCGACTCGCTCAGCTGAGATAAAGTTTCCTGCCCTTGTAGCGGTTTAAGAACTATAAACGCAGCAGGAACTGAACCGGTTTTTTTGTCCTGCGGACCTAAGATCTGGGCCATGTCATATT
>CAYQTU010000006.1:0-13380 GCA_964420575.1 uncultured bacterium | reverse complement strand
CCTTAAATCCGATCTCCCGGGTCCTCCAGCTTTCCGGATATTCAAAGGTGAAATTGAACGGAGGATTTTTGGCTTGGTAAAGTTTGAGCTTAACGGCATCGGGGATCTTTTGTTCTGCCTTAAAAGCTACATCGCCGTTCTGAAACCGAAAGAAAAAGAAAGCGCCGGCCAAAACGGAAATTACGATAACGGATATCCATGTCCTCTTACCTATTTTCAAACCCATAAAACCTTCTTTCTCTAATATTCATCAAGATCATAACCGTAAGTTGACGTTAAGATTGTCAGTATGGTTGGATCCGTAAAAGGGATCATCGTCCCAGTATCAGGGTCTATAAAATTACTCCTCGCAAGCTCTGCTTGATCGAATAACATTTGTCCGACGGGATCGAGACTGTTGCGAAATGCCTGATTTAAAGTGCGCTGCGCCTCTGTATCATTAGGGAATAATGCATCCCAAGTTTGAACTTCAGCCGAAAAAGCACTGTATTCCTGATAAAGCGAGTTCGTTGAGCGCGGCCCCACCCATCCGGCCGGAGGAGTCCAACCCGCAGGCGGCAAGCCGTATTGAGGCAATGCGGTAGGATCAGGCGGAGGCCCTACTAAAGCCGCTTGATAATCTTCCCAATCCTTATCCCAAATCGCATGCATGGCTTCATGAGAAACAAGATTCCCAATGATTTCTGGGGGGAAATTTTGATAAGCAATATCGAGGACCATAATATTATTGGTTGGATTATAATAAGCAAGAGCTCCTGAAGTAATGTCTGAAAAGAGGATAGGGATAGCATCTGATTGATCCCCATCCCCGTCAGGGTCCAACAAGAACTGGGCTTCTTCGTGAGGGCTCGGAGCTCCTTCCGGCGGGTCCGGGAAAAGAGCCACCATGCCATCCAATAAATTAACGCCGTCATCTGAAGTTACTTCAAAATTCGCGTTGGGAGCGGCGGTACCGCAAATCATTTCCGAAGGCGGCGATTGATACCCCACGCCATTAATAACAACCACTGCATATGAACGGTAACAATATTCCCTTCCGTTAGTAACCTGATCTTCCCAGTTCGGATTAGGATAAACACTTGTATTGAACAGCTCATCAACAACGGCCCAAGCTCCAAGAATTCCATTGACTCTTTCTGCCCGTTCAACGATATAACCGATCACATCACTATAAGGCGTAAAGCTTAAAGCGAGCCAGCTATCGTTCGGGGTCAGGGTCAATCCGACCGGTGCTGAAACAGAATAAGAAAGTTCTAGACCTCCGGTCAGGGTGTAGATTTCATAACTATAAGTATACCCCGGTATGGTCGTGCTGATAGTCCCATATCGGGTTCCTGTTCCTGTCCATCCGCCGCTTCCATAGTTGCTGCCAGATCCATTCACAACACCGCCGCCGCTACTCCCTCCCGAACTCCCACCTGAGCTTGAGCCCGGATGATAAGAAGAAGACCATCCTACAAAACCGTTTTTGTCGATAGCTTTACCCTCCAGCCAACTGCTTAAAGCTTCTTTGGGGATCGCCAGGGCTAAAAAATTCTCTTCATTTGCTTCAATGATCTTGTAATCGTAATAACGCCCTTCGATCAAAAGCCCCAAAGCTGTTTGTATCCCGGGCGTATCTGCCGCGGCAACAAATTTACCCGTAAGGCTTTGGAGGAGTAACTCTGCAGAGCGAATGGACCCGAGATTATGTATGGCTTCAGCTTCTTTGGCTTTATACACTTGATCCATGACCCGCGGCACGATCAAAACAGCAAGGGCCGCGATCACAATAATAGAGATCAATACTTCGACCAGGGTGAACCCTTTAAAACCGTTTTTCCTATACATTCACATTCCCTTGCATGACATCTTCTAGCAATTTTTTATTTTTTGCGGCTGCGCTCAAGTTAGGGTCTAGCTCCAAGGCCTTCCCCCATTCCTCAAGAGCCTTATCGGCATCTCCCAAAAAAGCATAAGCTAGTCCTAGGTTCGCGTGCCCGTTGGCATAGCGGTTATTTATCTCGAGAGTTTTTTGAAAAGACTCAAGGGCCTTCCGCGGTTCGTCCGTTTTGAGATAAAGAAGCCCGAGCTCGTTCCGGGCCTTGAGATCCTTGGGGTTTTGGCGAAGGATGATTTCATATTGTTCAAACGCCCTCGGGAACTCTTCTTTCTGGATAAAAAGCTGGGCTAAAGCATATCGCGCAGGAGCATAAGCTGGGTCAATCTCTAAAGCTTCTCGAAAAGCGTTTTCTGCTTTTTCGCTATCGTTCATGTCTAAATAAATCCGTCCTTCTCCCATCTTGGCATCGATGTTTTTCGGTTCTTTTGAAGTAATGATCTTATATTGGAATAAAGCGCTCTTGTAATCTTTGCGGACCCTGCAAAGCTCGGCCATATTGAAGAAGGGTTTTATAAAACCGGTGTTTGTCGCGGTCAATTTTTTTAAGATCGATTCGGCTTCATCAAGCCGGCCTAATTGGATCAAGGCCGCAGCCCGGTTGTTCAGAATAGGAACATCCTGGGCATTTTGAAGAGATCCGTAAAGCTCCAGAGATTTTTGAAAGTTCCCTAATGCAAAATAACATGCCGCAAGAGGCTGGATCGCCTCTTGATCGTTCGGGTCCAGGGTAAGGATTTTTTGATAAACTTCTGCCGCATTAGCGAACTTTTGAGAGGATTGATAAAAATGGGCCAGATTAAAAAGACTGGTTTTGTTATGAGGCTCTTGTTGAAGCGCTAAAATAAAGCTCTCTTCGGCATTTTGTTGATCGCCTAGCGCCGCATAAGCGCTTCCGAGATTGGCATAGACAAGAGCATCTAAAGAACTTAACCCTAATGCCTGTTGAAAAGCATCGGCCGCTTCTTTAAATTGTCCGTCCTTATAAAGCTCAACGCCTTTAGAAAAATAAACTTCGCGGCCGCGCACCTCAAGGAGTTCTTCTTTTTTTCCGCGCCAGATCGTCCGGATGGTGGATTTAGGGATCTTCACCTTCCCCCCAGGGGCCTCCACTGTCACAAAAACGTCATCTTCGCGAAGGATTTTTGTTTCGATCGCGTTACCGTTCTTAAGTTGGATGATCTCAGCATAGATCGACGCTAAAGGGAAGCTGCAAAAAAGGAACAAGAAAAACAGAACGGCTCGCCGAAGGCTCAAAAGGTTTTCTCCTTTAATCGTTATGCTATTTTAACCCAACCTAAGAATGAAGACAATACAGCCGATTATCTTCGACCTTGTAATAGAGGGCCGCTATTTTGATCTTGGGGTATTTTTTGCTTAACCGATATTTTTCACTTAATATGAAATCGATCTCATTCCCGATCTCATGCATTGGCGCTAAGTTCATAAAATGTTCTTCGGCCGCTTCTTTGCTCCAGCCGGCCCTTTTAATCAAGCCGCTGATGAATTCTTTTTTCCTCGAAATCAAGTTCACCATAGCGCAATGATTGTGGGCGATCAGGGCAATATGCCGGATTTGCCCGATAGCGATCGCATAGGAAACTTTGAATTCGCTATACCGGAGGTTCGCTCCTCCGGAGCGTATAATGAATGCGAAATTATCGGGGATATGAAGATGCTTGCGATGGTCCATGCACATCCCGATAAGAAGCTGCGCTTGCGCATAAACAGGAAAGGTATAATCCAAATTATGATATTTTAAAAGCAGCTCAATGGGGGTATGCCGATACTCCTTCGGGATGTCTGTGATCTTACGGATCGGAATGATCTTGCGCTTCATTTTTTGACCTTTTTATTTGATTTGAAAATATGGCGGAGAGGGGGAGATTCGAACTCCCGAACCGCTTGCGCGGTTAACAGTTTTCGAGACTGCCGCATTCGACCGCTCTGCCACCTCTCCATTGAAATAGCGCTAAAGTGTATTGTTTTCCTCAAGATCGGTCAAGAACGCAAAAGATCAATCCTCTTCCGGACAAACTTTATTCTTTCCGCTTCGCTTGGCGTTATAAAGCGCGGCATCGGCCCGGTGGACCATAGGGTCCGGGACGTTCTCTCCCAAATGTAAAATAGCCACGCCCAGGCTGATGGTGACAGGAATGACCGTACTTTCCCATTCAAAACGGCTCCGCTCGACCCTTTCGCGGATCCTTTCGGCAACGACCACGGCCTGTTTCAAAGAAGCCCGACGCAACATCACGATGAATTCTTCGCCGCCATAGCGGGCGGCAAAATCGATCTCTCGAAAAGGACGGTGTGTACGAATATAAGCGTTGATCAATGAAGCGGTTTTCTTCAGGACCATATCCCCTGCCGGATGGCCATAAGTGTCATTAATCTTTTTAAAATTATCGATATCCATCAAAATAACCGAGAGAAGTTCTTTTTTTGCGCTTGATTCGCGCACAATCTGATTCATGATAAGCCGAAAATGGCGGATCACATAAAGATCTGTAAGCCCATCGCGGGTGGCCAAATGGAATAAATGGGTCTTTTCCCGGCTAGTCACCAACTGCGCGTAAATAGCAGAAAAGATAAAAAGTGAGAGAACTAAGCCAAGAGGATAAATCGAATAGATCCATAAATGCATTTTTGCAAAAACTATCGCGCACAACATGAACCATCCTAAGCCGATCAAAAGTCCCGCCAAAAGTGATGTTGCACTCCTTAAAACAAAAAATAGAAATGCCGCAAGGATTCCGATCCCTAATAAACACAACAAATTCGTCAAAGATGAGGCCGGGCGGATCCATTGTCCCGTTAAAATACTGTTAACTACATGCGCCAGCGCCCCAAGGGACGGATAAGATATATCAAAAGGCGTGGCCTTGATCTCGGTCTGTTCTTCCGAGGTCAGCCCGATCAAACAAATTTTGCCGGCGATCTGCTCCGGAGAGATCACAGGTTTCATCCCCTTTTGTATTGCATAGTAACTTTGAATAAGATCGGCATAGTTGTAATGGGCAAAGCCCTCATGCCTGCGAAATGCCCAAGGGATGAGGATCTTCCCGTTCGGATCTTTAAACGCCCCCCAATCTTGAGGGATGGGGTTCTTTAAAAAGTCAAAAGCCACCGGCAGGGCTAGAAAAGGATAGGTTTCCTGCCCATCATGGATGAATGGTTCAAATCTTCTAAGGATCCCGTCCGCATCCGGGATAAGATGATGGTGGCCGATCCCTTTGGCATTGGCCTCGAACTCCCGGAGAGAATGAACCCACGACAGCTTTCCCTCATTTTGACTCAAAACAATAGGACGTCCATGCAGCCAGAATTTTTTATCCTGCTGAGGCCTTAGATCCACGGGTAAGTAAAAAGACGTGTGAATTTTTTCGAGGACCTGGGCTAAATCCAAGTCGTCTTTAGGGATCGTTTCATTGGGAAAATTAAAATCAAAGACGATCGCGGCAGCATCCCAATCGCTCAAAAGCTTGGCGGTCACCGCATGATAACGCCGGGGCCAGGGCCATGTCCCGATCTCCTCCAGACTGGCATCGGAAATCTCGATCAGAGCAACCGCAGGGTGGACTTGTTTAAAAGGGAAATATCTCAAATAACTATCAAGAACGATGTTCTCGAACCGGTCCAAGCGATGGGTCAAAAAAAGCCAGAAAAAAACACTGATGATCAACAAAAAGCTCCCGATGCGCACCCAATCCCGGTACCGCCTCGATTTCGTGCGTGTAAAAAGTTTCTCTGTTGTCTCTTCGATCGGCTCTTGATTCGTCATTTATTTTCCGATGCAAAATTCCGAAAAGATCACATCAAGAAGATCTTCGGAATAGATCTCTCCTGTTAATTCTTTTAAGGTGTCTAGTGCTACGCGGATATCCAAAGTTACAAATTCAAAAGATATTTTTTCCTGAAAGGCGGCTTCGGCACGGGCTAATGCTTCTAAAGCCGCCTCCAAAGCGATTTTATGTCTTAACTTTGTGATCTGCTCCCCCGCTTCTGAGGTTTCTTGTTCTAAAAATCCAACGATCTTTTGTTCAAGGTCTTTCAAACCTTCTCGGCTTTTTGCCGAAACCTTCACGATCTCTCGCGGCGGCTTGAAGGAATGAAGTTCAGCTTCTTTTATGTTCATCGGAAGGTCTGCTTTATTCATGAGCGTAATAATACGTTTTTCTTTGGGGATCTTTTCAAACACATGCCGGTCAGCATCTTCAAGAGGTCTTGATCCATCCACGACAAAAAGCACCGCATGGCTTTCCTGGATAGCTTGAAGGGTCCGTTCCATGCCGAGCTTGTCTAACGGATGTTCCGGGGTGGAGATCAATCCCGCAGTGTCCCGAAGCCGGATATAAAACCCTTTAATCTCCAAAGGTTCTTCCAAGTGATCACGCGTCGTATAGGGAAGTTCAGAGACCAGAGCGCGGTCCCTTTCTAACAGCGCATTAAATAACGAGGATTTCCCGACATTGGGCTTTCCCACAAGGGTGACTAAGACCCCTTCGCGGATCAAAATATTTTTTTGGAACCCTTGAATAAGAGAATGGATCCGCTCCCGAAGCAAAGTAAATTGCTTTTGTAAGTCCATTTTTTCATTATTTTCCAGACCTTCTTCAGGGAAATCGATATAAGCTTCCATATGGGCCAGAAGCCGCATTAACTCCTCTTTGAGACCTTTAAGCGATTGCGAAAGAGACCCTGAGAGTTGACGGACCGCGATATCGAGCGATCGGCTGCTTTTGGCATGGATCAAGTCTAAAACGGCTTCCGCTTGCGTCAGATCGATCTTCCCGTTAAGAAAAGCCCGTCGGGTAAATTCTCCGGGCTCCGCATGTCGGGCCCCTTTTTCAAGTAAAACGTTCAGGATCCTCCGGGTAACCGCCAATCCGCCGTGACAGCTGATCTCAACGACATCCTGTCCCGTATACGAATGAGGGGCGTGAAAAAGGCTTATGAGGACTTGATCGATGACTTTTTCTTCACTTGTGACAAACTTCCCCCACAAGATCGTATTTGCCGGAGCGTGCTTCAGCTCTTTTTTCCCTGAAGAAATAAAAAAAGGCTGAATGAAATCAAGAGCCCCAGGGCCGCTCAAACGGATCACCGAGATCCCGCCTTCCCCTACAGGAGTTGCGATCGCTGCAATGATGTCTTCCAATTCGATCTTAGCCATTTTTTAGGGCTTTCTTTGCTTCTCCCACTAAATAAAAAGAACCCGTGACCACAATTCGAGATCCCGGCAATGTGTTTTTTCTTAAAAAAACCATAGCTTCGCCAAAGTTCTGGACCGGAACCAAAACATCAAAAAGCCCGTTTGCCTCTTTAAGCAACATGCCAAGAGATTTTGCCCTGACATTCCGGATCGGGACTAGAAGGATTTTCCGAAAATGCCGGCTCAAAAGATCGAGCATTTTTAGGCTATTCTTATCCCGCATGGCGCCAAAAACAAGCCAAAGGTCTTTATTTTTCCCCTGCTTTTTTATTTCCGAGACAAGCCGCCGGACAGAAAGCGGATTGTGAGCCCCATCTAAGATGAATTCCCGGGCGAAGCGAGGGGCTGATTCCATTCGCCCAGCCCAATTCTGGAGCTTTAAGCCTTGCCGCACAAGTTCTTTCCGGATCGGCAATGAAAAATATTCCCTCAAAATTTCTGCGGCCTTCAGGGCCGTTCCTGCATTTTCTCTTTGAAAACTTCCTGAAAGCCGGATGAGCGATTTAGAAACCGGCTGAGATCGCCAAAGGTTAGCCTTTTTCTCTCGAACAGCAACCCGGATCTCGTCGAGTGCTTGCGGGAATTGTCGGGCGATCACAACATGGTTCTTGGATTTAATGATAGCAGCTTTTTCCTTGGCGATCTTCCGGACCGTATTTCCTAAAAAAGCCTCATGGTCCAAATGGATAGGGGTAAGAATAACGAGAGGTGCTTTTAAAATATTAGTAGCATCCAAACGCCCGCCGAGACCGATCTCAAAAATGCCGACCCGAATGCCCTTCTTTAAAAAAACAAGGATCGCAAGGAACGTCATGACCTCAAAATAAGTCAGGCTCCCTAAAGCGGACGGCATGGGTTTTGCGCGAAGTTTCCCCCGGATCTCAGAAAGCCCTTCGGCCCAAAGTTTTTTCGGGATCATTTTCCCTTGAAGACGGATCCTTTCTCGAGGGTCCATCACATGAGGAGAGTGGTAATACCCCACCGGGATCTTATTGGCTCTTAGGATCGATTCCAGGAAAAAACCCGTGGAACCTTTCCCCGTTGTTCCGGCGATCAAAATGGGCAAAAATTTTCTTTCAGGATGCCCGGCTAAACGAAGCAGATAGTCCATCCGCTTGAGATTAAAGAACGGATTTTTGGGGAATTGGCTTAGTTTTTCAAGGTCAATGAATGTATTCAAAAAACTAAGCGATTGGGAATAATTCATATCCGCACCGGTCGGGTTCACAGCGACGGTTTTGCCGCTGCAGACCCGCCAAAATCAGTGTTTAAAATGCCGCTCTCCAGTAAAAACCATCGCGATGCCCGCCTTATTACAAGCTTCGATCACATCCGCGTCACGGATCGAACCGCCCGGTTGGATGATCGCCTTGATCTTGTGTTTCGCGGCGATCTCGATCGAATCCGGCATCGGGAAAAAAGCATCCGACCCCAGCATGGCGCCTTCTGTTTGAAAACCGGCTTTTTGACAGGCAATATTCACGGAATCTACGCGTGACATCTGTCCGGCCCCGATCCCGACCGTTTTTTTCCCTTGGGTTAAAACGATCGCATTGGACTTAACGACTTTAGCGCACTGATAAGCAAAGATCAGGTCCTCGATTTCCTCTTCCGAGATTTTCGCTTTGGTCACAAGGCGAAGCTTGCTTTTAAAATCAGTTAAATGATTTTTGATCGGGGCATCTTTTTCTTGGATCAGGATACCGCTTCTTAAAAACTTAACATCATAAGGGTTTTCATCGCGAAAATGGTTCACTTCGATCAATCTTAGATTTTTCCGTTCTTTAAGAAGCTTTAAAGCGCTCGGTTTAAAAGAAGGGGCCACTAAAACTTCGAAAAAACCTAATTTTTCCAAGATCTTCTCTGCAACCTTCCGGTCACAATCCCGGTTCAAGCCCACGATCCCCCCGAAAGCGGAAAGCGGATCACCTTCGATCGCTTTTTCTGCGGCGGTAATAATCTGAGGGTCCTGAGCGATCCCGCAGGGGTTGTTGTGTTTGATCACGCAAGCGGCCGGCGCACTGAATTCGGCCAACACATCCAGGGTCGCTTCAATATCCATAAGATTGTTGAAAGAAAGTTCTTTACCGTGCAATTGAGTCCACGCTGCAGAAGCTTTATGGGTGGTTGAAGCGTAAAAAGCGGCTTTTTGGTGCGGGTTTTCTCCGTAACGAAGGTCTTGTTTCTTTTTAAAATGAAAAACAAATTGAACCGGTATCCCAGCTTCAGCGGCTGTTTTTTTGCGGTGTTTCGCCATATATTGACTGATCACAGCGTCATATGCAGACGTCCTTTCAAAAACCTTTTGGGAAAGCCTAAAGCGCAGATCATCCGAGACGCTCCCTTTATGTTCCTCAAGCTCTTCGGCCACATAACCGTAGTCGGCCGGGTCCGTGATCACGACCACGGATTGATAATTCTTCGCGGCAGAGCGGAGCATGGAAGGACCGCCGATATCAATGAATTCTTTGGCTTCTTCAAGGCTGAGATCGTTCTTGCTAGTGGCTTCTTCAAAGGGGTAAAGATTCACTACAACGAGATCGATCGGTTTGATCCCGTGTTCCTTAACCTGTTTCTGATGGCTTTTTTTATGCCGAAGAAAAAGAAGTCCGCCGTGGATCTTGGGATGCAGTGTTTTGACGCGCCCATCAAGCATTTCCGGGAAACCGGTCAATTCTTCCACAGAAATAGCGGGGATCTTTGCCTCTTTTAAAGCTTTTAAGGTCCCGCCGGTCGAAACGATCTCCACATGATGTTTGCGCAAGGCCCGTGCAAAAGGGATAAGACCTGTTTTATCGGAAACGCTAATAAGAGCTCGACGAATGATCTGACGTGACATCTTTTTGGATCCTCCTTCTGAAAAAATGGAGAAGCTTTGAAGTGACCGGACCGGGGACCTTTACGCCGATCCTCCGCCCGTCCAGCTCACGCACGGGGAGAATTTCCCATGAGGTATTAGAGAGGAAAGCTTCGTCCGCGTTAAAAAAATCATGCCTGGTTAAGTGTGTTTCTTGGACTTCATATCCGATTTCGAGAGCGCATTTTATCACAAACTTTCGGGTCACTCCATTCAAGATTAAATATTCAGGAGGAGTTAGAAGAACCGCCTTCTTTCGAGACCTTAAGGAAGGGTACCGAACTAAAAAAAAATTCCCCACTCGGGTCTCTGTGAGGTAGTTCCGGTTATCCAAAAACAGCCATTCATAAACCTTATCGGCACGCGGTTCCGTGCTCGCTAAAACCGCTTGTTGATAAGCCGAGACTTTAGTCTGAAAAGGGAAACCCTGGGGATTCCCGCGCGGAAAAGAAGCTGTTTTTAAAACGACTCCTTTTCGATAAAGGTTCTCAGAGGACTTTCGAGCCCCAATCATCACAAACACATCCCCCTCCCAAAGAGTCAACCGCACAGAGGCGTTCTTTTCACCGGAAGCTTTAAGCGCATGAAGCGTTTCGAGCCGGAGCCGGCCGAGGTCTGGGAAAGGATGATAACCTACGGTTTTTGCAGAATCTAAAAGGCGTTCAAGATGTTCTTCGAAACGGAAGATGCGGCCGCAATAGGCCCGCATGGTCTCAAAGATTCCGATCGTTTCCTCGGGAAGCGGATGTACCGTTTTGGGATCTTCTATTTTTTGGCCATTCTTAAAAATTTTTTGGTTCATAACCTGAGCTTGCTTCCACTAACGCCTTCACAAGCGCTTCTCCTTTATGAAGGGTTTCTTCATATTCTTTTTCGGGATCGGAGTCATAAACGATCCCGGCTCCGACCTGGAGATACCCTTTATTCTTTTTTAGGACCAACGTGCGTATGGCAATATTCAGGTCCATGTCTCCTTGGACGCTTAAGTAGCCTACGGAACCCGTATAAATCCCTCGCCGGACCGGCTCAAGCTCATCGATGATCTGCATGCAACGGATCTTCGGACAACCTGTGATCGTTCCTCCCGGGAACATGGCCCGGATCAGATCAAAAGCATCTTTATTCTTTTTCAATCGTCCGGTGATCTTCGAAACGATGTGAACGACATGGGAATATTTTTCAAGGACCATAAATTCATTCACTCTGACGGACTCATAATCACACACCCGCCCAAGATCGTTCCGTTCCAGATCGACCAGCATCAAGTGTTCCGCTCTTTCTTTTTCATTCTGAAGTAATTTCTCCCGCCATTCTTTAAGCCGGGACACCGGCCCGTAAGCCGGGCAAGTCCCCGCGATCGGACGCGTCTCGCATTCACGGCCTTTTTTGGAGATCAGTCTTTCCGGAGAACAACTGATGATCTCAAGATCGTTCATCTTTAAAAAACAGGCGAAAGGTGAAGGATTGATCGCACGCAACCGGCCATAAAGCTTCAGGGAAGAACCGCTGAAATCAAAACGGAACCTTTGAGAGAGATTGGCCTGATAGATATCCCCGGCAGCAATGTATTTCTTGGCTTGAAGTACGATATCTTTAAATTTTTTTTGGGAGATCTCCGGGACAAAATTTTTAAATTGAAAAGGCTTCTCACCGGTTTGGGACAGATCCTGGAAATATCTTTTAAGCGCCTGCGGTTTGCGCGGATAAGACGTAACGAGATAATACACTTGTTTTTTATGATCAAAAACGATCACTTCCCGGAAAAAACCAAGATGAAGATCGGGAATCCCCTGTTTTCTTTTCTGGCGAAAAGCGATCTTGTCACAAAATCGAGCCAGCTCATAGCCTAAATAACCTACAAAACCACCTGCAAAAAAAGGAAGTTTTTGGGAGCGGACTCGATTTTTTTGGAACAATCTTTTCAGGACCGGGAATAATTTTCGTGCCGGAAATTTTCGAGGCTTTTTCTCAGTCAAAAAAAGCGTATCCCCGTCTAATCGAAGCTCAAAAGAAGGATTTGCTCCAATGTAAGAATAGGTTTGGTCCGGAGGGGCGTAACTAGGACTATCGAGAAAAAAGCAATTGGTCCCGGAAGAGAAATAAACATTCTGAAAAACTTCCCAAGGGGTTTTTGAAGACTTAAATATCTCAACGTGAGGGTCCATAGAGCCTTAAAGCTGCGCTAAAATTCTGCCGTCTTGAAAAAGGTTTAAAAGAATTACCCTTGATGGGAATAAAAAACCAGCCCGGTGGCGAGCTTAGGATAAAAGAACGTGGATTTCTGGGGCATACGCTCTCCGACGGCTCCCATTTTTTCAAGCATCTCCACTTTGGGAGCCTTTAAAAAGAAAGCGGCCTGAGCTTTTTCTTTTTTGGTAATCGCTACTGCGCCCTCAACAGTATGATCAAATTTTAAAAGGGATTCCCACTGGGATTCCGGGATCCCCAAAAGCCCGGCAAGGATCAAATGTCCGAAAAGATTGACGTTCAGGTCGTACCAGATCTCAGGTTTCCCCTGGACCATTTTTGTCTTTGCGGTTTCACGGTCTTTCAAAGTCAAAAGGAAAGCCCCTTCATCTTTGAGCAAAAGCCCGAAAGAGATGGGATCGTCTTTCTCAGAGATCGCTATTTGTTCTAATTTTTTAATAGAAGATTTTTCGATCTTAAAACAAGTTTCCAGTTTTTTTAACGCTTCTTTACCGCTCATCCCAAGGTCCGACACAATGCGGTGGGTCGGTAGAACAATGAATCCGGGATCATCAAAGCTCACTAAGGCCATATAAACATAATCAAACGGGAAAACATCTTTCTCAGAGGCCTGGATTTCTTCCCGTCGAAGGCGCGAATATTCTAAAGCGGTCTCATAACGATGGTGGCCATCCGCAATATAGACTTTCTTAGTCTTCATGGCTTGGTGAATCTTGGCAATGTGCTTAGGATCATCGATCCGACTGAGGGTGTGAGTGATCCTATCATCATCTTCAGCTTCAAAGAGTTCTTTGGAATTTCCCGGGTCTTGAAGGACCTTAGAAATTTCTTTTTTATCATCTTTATAGAGACCGAAGACCGGGGATAGATTCGCCTGAACCGCGGTGATCAATTTAAGCCGGTCCTGCTTTGGAGCGCTTAGAGTTTTCTCATGCGGGATAATGATCCCTTTCTCAAAGGGTTCTAAACGGACGCGTCCAAGGAGCGCATATCGGGTCTTATTCTTCCCACTGATCGGGTCTTTAAAGGTCTGACTATAAACATAAAAAGAAGGCTCATCGTCCTGGACCAAGATCCCTTTTTGCCGCCACTCATTGAAAAATCCTTTTGCCCGGGTATAAGTGTTCTTTTGCTCGTTATCAGCCGCCTCTTTGAGGTTTAGGATCAAGCGGACACAGTTGTAAGGTGATTTTTGATAGAGTTTCTTTTGTTTTTCCTGGG
>CAYQTU010000005.1:17887-52051 GCA_964420575.1 uncultured bacterium | reverse complement strand
GGCCCTGAAGAAGCCTTGCCCATTGAACAGCAATACCTTCTCCTTCCTCCCGAATTTTACGAAAGAAGCCGCCTGGCCCCGCTTCCCGTATCGCTTAAATCTTTTATTGAGGATGTGATCGTCCCGAAAGAATCTTTCTATTTTGAATCCGGGATCGGCATGGATCCCAAGACCAGCATGCCTTATGACCACATCCGCATCCGATTAAAAGAAAATCTCATGAGCGAGATCGGAAATTACACGGCCGCATCAAAACTTTCTCTTTCCATCCCTTATCTGCTTAAGGTCATTCAACGCAAACCCGAATTCCGCAAAGCGAAACTCTCCCCCCAAAAAGCTGAGGCCATGCTCCGCCAAACGCTTGAAACCCTTTTGGATTACATCCGGAAATACCCGGATTACGGAGGATTCCTGCCTTGGGTCGATATCCGGCCGAACGGGACGATCGCTCCGGCCAATACCAAGATCCCCTCTCTGGATAACGGACAATTGACCTGGGCGCTTGCTGCGGTGGTCGCCGCTTTCGAGGATTCTCCTTATGAAAATCAAAAAGAACTGGCCAAAATGGCGGAGGGGATCCTGGAAATGCAGGATTATAAAAAATTCTATAATGACAAGATCGGGATCCTTTACGGAACGATCCAAATGGACCCCCAGACAAAACAGTGGAGCGGGGATAAAACTTATTTTTTGAACGATATGTTCGAAGGAACGCTTGCGGTGCTTTGGGGGGTCCTCCACGGCCAAATCCCTGAAGAGGCTTGGTACCATCTTGCGATCCCCACTACCGAATACATGACGGAATCCAACGAAAAGATCACTACCCTTGCGGGATTCCGGGCTTCTTTTCACGAAAACTGGGCCCTCGCTTTTTTACCTTTTATGGAATCTGCATTGGCGCCTCTTTATCAGAATTATCTTTATGCTCAAGCGGATTACGCCCATAAATACCATCTCCCAGGTTTTTTAAGTACGGCCTATGATCCTAAAGGGGTTTACCGGCAAATGGGGATCCCTGAGATCTCCCAGAACCCTGTGGACCGTGCGGATGTTTCAGTCGTCTTCGCAACCGCCATGGCCATGTTGATCTCACCGATCGTCGGGGCTTCCTGGCTTGCAAAACTCTACGGATTTGACCGCCTGGTCCTTCCTTACGGTGCCGTGGAATCGGTCGGGAAAGACGGGTATGCGGATATTTTTACCGCCGATGCGAAAGGCATGACGCTTTTGGCTGTAAGCGGCGGAGTCCTTGATGAAGTGAAAAAATACCTTCAAGAGCGGACCGTCCCCAGAACCGGCATCTCGATGTACGTCAAATTGCTGGAATTGATGCACGCAAAGTATAAACAAATGCTTCAAGAAAGAGAGAATGAGCCTCTTTATTTTCCTAAAAAACCTTTCCCTCCGCCGCCCGACCGGCCGATCGCAGTCCATTATCAGAAACCTCCGGATGCCGGAGAGGTTTTTGATATCAGCGCCCATTTACAAAGCGGCCATCTTCACGGGAAAAATGTCCGTTCGGTGGGACAAAAAACTTTAGAACAGGATATCCATCCGGGCGGTCCCATCCAGTTCGAGTACGAGATCCCGCCTTTTTTCCCTTATTTCGATCAATGGGCGTTCCGGGGAACGTACATCGATAAAGCGGTCCGGATCGCAGACATGCGTTATCTTAGCTTTGTGATCCCCAGCGATACGCCTCCGCAGTCTTTTGAGATCGAACTTAAAAGTGATGACATCACTTTAGCAACGGTCATGGTGGATACAACGCGGAAAGGCAAATTCTCGGACGACGGAAAATGGAAAATGATCGCAGAAAGGATCGAGCCCATCCCCGAATCCGATGACAAACCTTTTAACTATGTCTCCATTGCCATGCATGACCCCCGTTATCTATTAGGAGCTTTCAGTAAACAGGGGCGGAGCGGAACGGTCCATCTTGAGAACATCACTTTGACCCAACAATACCCTTTCCCCGATCTTCCTGAGCCCCCCCAGAACGAAGGGTTGATCGGACAGAAAGAGCTCGAACTGATCCGGTATTGGCGACTGAGCCATGGCAATCTCGTTTTTAAAAAAAACGATTTCCGGGAAACTTTGCAATTTGTCGGAGGCTCGGGATGGCGCGGCGGGTATATCCCTTATACCAATCTATCCAAATTCAATTTCCTTTATCTCAGGGTCAGGAACCTCGCGGATGATTGTAATTGTTTCTATATTGAGCTCAAACATGAAGCCGATCAATTGCTAGGAGAAAAGATCGCTATTCACCTGCCTCGTGATAAATTCTGGCATGTCCTGGAAATTAAGATCCCGCAACACATCAAGTACACTTTTAATTACATCGCGGTCTCGGACCCTTACCATGATTTTGAGCTGGGCTCTCTTTTACTTGCCCAATCCGAGATCCTGGATGCCAAATTTAATTTCGTCAAATACCCGCAATCAGGCCGGAAACCCAGGGAATGTTTATACCAACCTTGCGTGGATTGATCAGAAATCCAGTTGCCCGAGAGATTGTTCTAAAGAAGAAGTTACCGTTTTGTAATATTCTATGATCTTCTGCGCCGCCGTAACGGCAACCACCCCCAAAAAATAGGTCACGGTCAAAACAATCCCGGTGATCACGATTTTGGTCACTAAGCTATACTTAGGATGAAACCAGACCAGCGGCAAAGCTAAAGGTCCGAGGGTCAGGAAACAGAGGATCAAAAAAGAAGTTTTGAAATACCATGCGGTTTTTTTCTCTTTTAGAGAATCAAAAAATTCTCCGCAATACCGGCATTTAATGGCTTCGTCCTGGATCTCTTCAGCGCAAAAAGGGCATTTTTTCATCATGTCGGGTCCTTGTGGACATCTCTTCTTTCATCGGCACTAAAATAAAAAGGGAAAGCCTCTTTTTGAAAGAGGCTTTCCCAGATATTAACTCTTAAAGCTTAAATCAGTTTTCCTCAGGGCTTCCTTCCGGAGCTTGCTCCTGCTGGCCCCATCCGCCGTGACGTTTCCCATGCTTTCCGTTCTTACGTTCCTGCCGGCGCTCTTGAAGCTTATTGAACTGCTCCTGGGTCAGGACCTCCTTCATCCCGAGAAGGCCTTCCACATGCTGAGCGAACAATTGTCCCTTGAGCGTATTGATCTCGGCCACAAGCCCGTTGATCTTAGCTTGATCCACTTCCGGCTGCGTCATGGCTTCATGCAAGGCTTGCATTTTGGTCTTGAGTTGCTCGCGAACCGCCTGATTTTTCTCTTTTTGTGATTCACGGTAAGTTTTAAGTTTTTCTTTCTGTTCCGCGGTCAGATTCAGGTCCTTAAAGAACCCTTCGCCCTTCCTTTGTTCATATTTGCCTTTACTCCCGGCATCCTGATCGCCGGCCGATTCGGCATAGGCGATAGGTCCTGAGAATACCCACCCGCACGCGGTGATGATGGCTATCGTTTTGATCCATTTTCTGTCCATTTTAGAATCCTCCTTTTTCTGACTCCTTAGACCCCATAGACTTCAAAAAGTTCCCTGATCTGATCCTAATCCCCAAAAAAAATCTCGTATTCGGCCAGATCCCCGTTTAAAAAGTCTGGATTTCCGGATTGAAGTTCACCCATAAGGGTCATCTGCTCGTCAAGATAACCATAGACCGGGTCCATATAAGTGGACGGCCATTTAGCCATAACCACAACGATCAGGATGAGCGCTGCGGCAAAAGCGCCTCTAAAAACAAGCTGCGGCGCCTTTAAAACCGGCATCAGTTTTTCTTCCAATCCTTGGAGCCATGCCCAAGCGGGTTCTTTTTTACTCTCGATCTGAGCTTGGATCTTCTGCCAAACTTCAGGGTCGGGCTTCAGTTCGGGGGTCGGCTTAAAAGTTTCCGCGCTCACTTTTTGGATCGCCTGGAACAATTCCCGGCAAGTGGAGCACTTCTCCAAATGGCCCCGGATCTCCGCCTCGCGTTTTGCGTCAAGTTCCCCGTCCAAATAATCCGTCATGATCCACTGCTGCGCTTTAGAACACTTCACGGCTTACCACCTCCCTTTCCCGGAGCGCTAAAAGCGCCTCCCGGGCCCTTTTCAGTCTTGAACGTACCGTATTGATATTGATCCCCAGATGTTCGGATATTTTTTGATAATCAAAACCTTCGATCTCCCTGAGGATGATGCAAGCGCGATGATCCGGCTGAAGTTTCTCCAAAAAAGCTCTTAAAAGCATTTCGGCTTCTTTGGCTTCAAGGTCTCTTTCGGGCGAAAGTTTGTTTTCGGCAAGGTATTTATCATCATATCCTGTTTCACGTTCGGCTAAACGGCTCTTTTTTCTGGCCATATTCAAAGCCGTATTGACCGCGATCCGGTAAAGCCAGGTCTTAAAAGCAGACCGGAATTGGAACCCGGGAAGCGCGCGATGAAGCCTTAAAAAAACATCCTGGGTGACCTCTTCGGCATCTTGCTTCCGGTTGGTGATGCGGAAAGCCAAAGTGTAAACATACCCGCAGGTCTTTTGGTAGATCTCACCAAAAGCCTTAGGGTCCCCTTTGCCGGCTTTAAGAATCAGCTCTTTGTCGATCTCTTGCATTTAGGAGATCCTCGCTTTTGACTCCTTAGACACTTTTCCTCTAAAAAAGTTCCCTTTAAAAAGACTGTTTTACCGTTCAAAAAGTAAAAGGCCGGATCAAGAAGATCCGGCCTTTTATAATAGAGACTTGGGGGTTTTTAAAAACCCATTTTTTTCTTCAGGTCTTTTCCTGCTTTTTCGGCTTCTTTCGCCGCTTTCTCAGCTTCCCGTTTCGTACAAGCGGCTACACGGTCCGCTTTCCGCTGTGCCAACACGCTGTCTTTCTCAAGGTCTTTTTTACCCAGTGTCGCGAACCAATCGCCCATCTGGTCGATCGGCGTGTCTTTTGTGCAATCCGCCGCATAAGCCGGGATGCTCCCTAAAACCAAAGTCAAAACAATTCCGATCATGATGATCTTTCGCATACGCTCTCTCCTTAGGTTGGATTACTTGGGAACTTCATAAAAGGGCGCGACTTTCTGGATCTTCCCAAGGATCCCGGCCCGGTCTTCAGAGCTTTTAGATGATTTTAATTTAAGAAGCAGCTTACGGATTTTTTCCCGCTTTTTTCTTTTCCGTTTGATCTCTGACCGACGTCGACGAAGCCTCCCCGCAAAGGACATGACCTTTCTCCTTTCCAATGACTCTGACCCTTATAAAGTTTAACGGTCTATTTTAATGACTAGCCTCTCCAGATGTCAACCTTGATGCTCTTGGGGACCGTTTTCCTGAAAATAGTTCCAGCGGCTTATCCTGCTTTAGATTTTACTAAATATTTCGCCACATAATCCGCGATCGCCTCATTAGCTTTTGAATTTTTATGACAATCATTTGGCAATACCCAAAGATCATAAGGCCGGACCTTAAGGGCGATCAAACTTTCCAAAGGATCAATGACTTCTATTTTTTCAGAAATTAATTTTTTGAGGTTGTCATGAATATCATAAAAAGGATAATTTTTAAAATCATCAAAATTAGAAATTTCAGGCGCGATAACGACCACAAAGCGTATTTGACGCTCATGAAGCTGATTCCCCATGGATCGGATCAAGTCAGCGGTAGATTGAAAATTTATTGAAGCATGCAGTTGCCTATAAAGGCGCACCGTCTGCTCCGGATTGTATTTTTTTGCATTGGATATTTGTTTTGCATACTGAATAAGTAAAAACAAATAACTTCTGACCCAGAGTTTCCGCTCCATCAAATTGGTTTTTGCAATTCCCAGAGGATCGTTTAAAACATAATAAAGAATGACAATTGACGGGTTGTATGCCAACACTTTTGTATTAAGAAGTCTATATTCTTGAGAAGTATTAAAACCAGGGGTGCCAAAATTCAGGACCTCGAATTTTTCATAACCCGTGATCCGGTTCAAAGAATGTTCGAGAGATTTTGGGAATGTTTCATGTTCTTTAAGATCGGCGCCAAAAGCCTCGGAGTCCCCTAAAACAGCGATCCGCACCATTCCCGGAGACGCTTCTTTCGGATATTCTTTCCCTCTAAAACCTCCGGCATTGATACGAATGAACTTCCGCAAAGATCCGGGGATAAGCTCCCATCTTAATTCATAATCTGGGTGATCCCGGTAAATGGGCGCTTCAGACAATTGGGCTTCAACATCCTTAACAAAACTGAGGAAATTCCGTTCGTGAGCAGGATTAGGCCAGTACGCCACAAATAAACGCAAAGACAGCTCAGCGATCACCAACCCAAAAAGAATGCCCAAGAAGAGAGCTTTGGCGTTTGAGAACAACCCTTTTTGATGAATGTCTTTTTTAGGGTTCATTCTAGAATATTTTTTTTACAAACTTGGGCAAAAGCAAGAGCGCTTTGTCGGATAGTTCTTTTTTGGGTGGGATAATCGATTTCGATCAACCCGAATCTCGGCTTAAAACCCTTGTCCCATTCAAAATTATCCAAAAGCGACCAGTAAAGATATCCCGTGACCGGAACCCCTTTTTCCATCGCCTTATAAATAGCGGTCAAATGCCCTTTGATAAAATCCCAACGCAGCCCGTCGTCTTCCGTACAGATCCCGTTTTCCGTGATCATGACCGGCAAATCGTATTTTTTAAGTTTGAGAAGCACCTGATACAATCCTTCGGGATAAATATCCCAGCCCAGGGCATTTTTTTTGACCGGGTCATGATCTTTCTGGCAGACATCCGCAAAAAGATCACGAGGCCACCAGCTTCTCACATCCACGCGCTGCCGCGAATAATAGTTGATCCCGATAAAATCCATCGCTTTACGCCGGGCAAGCCGGTCCAAATAGCTTTCATTGAAGATCTTGTTCCTCAAATAGGCCGCAAAACGGTTCTTCAGGGACCGGGAACAAGGCACAAGCGCCATCACATGCTGGGAAATGCTCACCCGAGGTTTAGATAAAGAAAGTTCCTGATAGATCTGGTGGATCATCCGGTAGGTTTTTAGATGCGCCGAGAGCATATGCGATTCCACTTTCCTCATTCTCCAGAGCGACTGGCCTTGGGGAGGCCACACTCCGAACAGATACGCATGAGAAACATAGATCGTCGGCTCATTGATCGTGATCCAGTAACGCACATATCGGGATAACGCACGGACTACAAAGGCAGCATAACGTAAAAAAAGATCTTCCGTTTTCCGGATTTCCCAGCCGCCGGATCTTGCAAGCCATTCGGGATGAGTAAAATGATGGAGCGTGACGACCGGCTCAATCCCCCTTGCCCTTAACGAAAGAAGCACCTTCTCGTAATGCTTCAGGGCTTCGTCAGAAAATCGGCCTTCTTCGGGTTCGATACGGGCCCACTCGATCGAAAACCGGTGAGCGTTATGGTGCAGATCTTTTGCAAGGTTAAAATCCTGTTCATAGAGCTCATAATGGCGGCACGCCTGCCCCGAAGGTTCTTTTCCGGAAGCCTTTTCCCAGGCCCACCAGTCTGAATGGACATTGTTCCCTTCGACCTGATAGGCTGCCGTCGCTGCGCCCCAGAGAAATTTTTGAGGAAATCGGATCATGCGGAGATTGTATCATTACAAAGAAACAACCTCAAAAAATATCCGTATCGACCGATGAACAAACGTAGGCTTGGCAGGTATAAACCTTGGTTCCGTACCCCTGAAAGGACGGCTTGGACTCATGGCTTCATTGATCCGGCAGATCAAAAAAACTTATAAAATGGCGGGACGGCATGAACGCCGTGTCGTTTTGAGCAATTTCGCTTCCTTGTCCGTCCTGCAGGCCATTACTTACATTCTCCCTATCCTCATCCTCCCCTATCTTTTCCGGGTGCTCGGCCCGGAAAAATTCGGCCTGATCGCTTTTGCCCAGGCCTTTGTTCAATACTTCATGATCCTGACCGATTACGGGTTCAGTATCTCGGCGACCAAGGAAATTTCCCTTTGCCAGAACGACCACAGCGAGATCTGCAAAGTCTTTTCATCGGTCATGACCGCCAAGATCGGCCTGGCCTTGATCAGTTTGGGGATGTTGTCGGCCGTCGTCTATTTTGTCCCGAAATTCAGGGATGATTGGTTGGTCTACGTTTTCAGCTTCGGGGCCGTGGTCGGGAACACCCTTTTCCCCGTCTGGTTCTTCCAGGGGACTGAAAAAATGAAGCACATCGCGGACCTGAATATCCTCGGCGGGGTCCTTTTCGCGGTCCTTATCTTCGTGTTCGTCAAAGGTCCTGAAGATTTCCTGACGGTCCCTTTGATCAATTCTTCGGTTTTTCTGATCACCGGCCTTCTGGGTCAGTATATCGCGTTCCGGAAATTCGGGATCTCTTTCCGCTTCCCGGGATACACCAGTCTCCGCAAACAGCTCGAGGCCGGCTGGGACATCTTCATCTCGATCGTGGCGATCAACGCTTACACCACGACCCGCATTTTCGCGGTCGGTCTTTTAACGAACAATACGATCACAGGGCTTTATTCGATCGCGGATAAGATCGCCGGGGTTTGCCAAACCTTCCCGCTCACTTCTTTTTCGCAAGCGCTTTTCCCGCGTCTCAGCAAGATCTACCATAAAAGCAAAAAGCGGGCGCTTGAATTCATGCGAAAGATCCAAATGATCACGATCAATATTTCCCTGATCGGCCTGCCTTTGATCTTCGTTTTCTCGCGAGTGATCGTACGGTTCATTTGCGGAGGGGATTATCCTGAAGCAGTGCTGGCCTTGCGGTTACTCTTGGTTTCCGTATTTTTCATCGCCTCCAATGCTTTCCGGGTGCAGTTCCTGCTCGTATGCGGAAAGACCCATATCTATTCCAGGATCCACGTGGTCATGGCCATGATCGGCCTGCCTTTGATCTTCCTTTTGATCACTTCGTTCTCTTATGTAGGCGCTGCGATCGCCACCATTTTTATCGAAGGAGGGATCCTGGCGATCACCTATATCACGGTCAAGCGTCTCCGCTTTTCGTAAGAAATTTACTGCCGGCCCTACGACCTCATTAAATAAAAAACCCGGTTAGGATTTGTGACCGTAGGAAATCCCGTGGGAAACCAGCGACCCTTGGGTTATACGAGAATATGCAACAAAATTCCTGCAAGAAACGAAACGGCATTACAAAAAAAAGAAAGCATGAGGGAACGTTTCAGGCCCACTTTTAAAAAAAACAAATAGATCACGGCCTCTCCCAGGGCAACCGAAATCTCTCCTGAGATCGTAAATAGAATTCTTGAATGAATGAAAAGCGGGAATAGGAACCATAGATAAGGCAGTGTGGCGATCTGGCAAAAAATGCCTAAAAAGATCAATGAGGCATTCGATACATCGCTGTTCTGTTTCTTCCACGCAAGTCGCACGATCACGAAAAGGCACAAGGTTTCGATGAAGATCGTCCCGAGGAGCGCTTTCAAAAACTGGATTTCGTAAACCATAGAGACCTTATTCAGGAAGACCGGGTCTGGACTTCGATCTTGTCCGGACGGCCGTCGTTATATTTATAGGTATGTTTTGATTCGTAAAAAAGGATCCTGCCGTTAGAAAAACCCGCGATGGAATACTCGATCTGTTCATCGGACACGGGATCGCTAAAAGGGACCCAATTCCCGTAGGGTTCAATCTCCACATTCGAAGCAAAAACACCGGGCACATCGAACTCTTCTTGCAAGCAGTCCCTGGCAGCAGGAAAGCATCCCTCCCGGGTCGATACTTTTTTTCGTTTCAATCCGGGGAACCCGCCCGCTTCATTGAACTGATCCCGCTTCATGGCAAAGATCTTTAATTTGTTGGCCTTATACCCTTTGGCCAGATATTGATCGGGCTCAATAAGGTAGGCCGGCTCCTTGGTATAAACCGCTCCTCCCCAAACATACCCGATGAGCACATAATCAGGAAAATCCTTTCCATTAACGATCTTGACAGTACGACCCCTATAGTGAGTATTAGGCGGAGGAAGGTCCGCAAAAATCGGCATGGGTAATGACATTGCGAAGATAAAATAAAGAAGTAATGATATTTTTTTCATCATGTGTTTCATGAGCTGTTCTAATATCGGCCACTATGTAGGGATTCTGAAAGCGAACGATATAGGTGGCTGACGACGAAAAAGACAAACATATTGTCACTTTTATTGTCACCCGGCAAAACTGTTAACAAAAGTGTCAACGCCCCCTATTTCGGGGTGTCTAAAAACAAAAAAGCCACCGGCATTAACTGCCGATGGCTTCTTCGCTTACGAATGGTAGCGGGGGCTGGATCGTGAGCATAGACGGTTATCTTTGAACCGTCACGCGATCGCACTTGCGTATAGAACGCAAGTGTTGAACCTGGCTGGATTTGCCCCTGCATCCAATATGCAGGGACTACGCCGCCGGGACTTTGAGGTCCCGTTCGGCTACATCCAGCCTCTGTCA
Organism: uncultured bacterium; assembly: GCA_964420575.1. Taxonomy (GTDB): domain Bacteria; phylum Omnitrophota; class Omnitrophia; order Omnitrophales; family Aquincolibacteriaceae; genus CAYQTU01. The sequence continues at coordinate 41,667 of CAYQTU010000005.1, read as the reverse complement.
AAATAAAAAAGGCCGGGTGGATAAAACCACCCAGCCTTTTTATATTGGTAGCGGGGGCTGGATTTGAACCAGCGACCTTTGGGTTATGAGCCCAACGAGCTACCGAGCTGCTCCACCCCGCGCCGAATGCGTGAGTACCGCTCCGCACAGCTATTTGACGGCTGTGTCGTCGCCGGCACCCCGCGCCGTAAGTCTGAATATCAAAACTATCTTGCGGGGCTATCTTTGCTTCGCAGAATTGCCCCGCGTCATCGTAGATAAATTCCTTATGAATCACGATGTCGCACTTGATCATTGGGATCAAGTTGCGCCGTCAGTCGTGAATATCTCTACTTGGTCTTGGAGGGGCTTATTGTATCAAATCGCAAGGGAGAATCAACGCTTTATCCTCTTCCCCTTAGATCGTCCCAAGATGCTCTTTTTAATCCCCTGCTCCCCTTCGATCCGCCGGATCTCATCACGGTAGCGGGCCGCCTTATCGAATTCAAGCGCACTTGCGGCAGCTTCCATCCTCCGTTTCAAAAAATCCAGATAGTTCTTGGCCTGATATTCTTCTCGGGATTCATGAAGGGTCTCGCGGACGAACGTTTCGGCCTTCTTCCATTTTTCGATCCCCTCTTTGATCTCTTTTTGAATGGACTGCGGCGTGATGTTATGTTCCCGGTTATAGGCTTCCTGGATCTTCCGGCGGCGCGAGGTTTCTTCGATCGCGCGTTTCATGGAATCCGTGATCTTGTCCCCGTACATGAGGACTTTGCCGTGGCTGTGCCGTGCCGCACGTCCCGCGATCTGAATGAGCGACACATCGCTCCTTAAGAACCCTTCTTTGTCCGCATCTAAAACGACCACCAACGAAACTTCGGGAAGGTCCAAGCCTTCGCGGAGCAGGTTCACACCGATCACGCAGTCGTATTTTTGGAGCCTTAGGTCGCGCAGGATCTCGACGCGCTCAAAGGCGTCAAATTCCGAATGGATATAATTCACTTTGATCCCGAGCTCTTTAAGATAGCGGCTCAGGTCTTCGGCCATTTTTTTAGTCAGCGTCGTCACAAGCGTCCGTTCGTTCTTTTTCGCTCTTGCTTTGATCTCCGCGATCAGGTCATCGATCTGGCCTTCGGTCGGACGGACCTCGATCCCGGGGTCCATAAGCCCGGTCGGACGGATAACCTGTTCCACCGTCCTGCCGTTCACCCGTTCCATTTCATAAGGCCCGGGGGTCGCGGAAACATAAAGGCACTGTTTGCATTTGGCTTCGAATTCCGGAAATTTTAGAGGACGGTTATCCAAAGCCGACGGCAGACGGAACCCGTGCTCGACCAGGACTTTTTTCCGGGAGGCATCCCCGTTATACATGCCCCGGATCTGCGGAATGCTCTGGTGGGATTCATCGATCATGACAAGAAAATCTTCCGGAAAATAATCCAGGAGCGTGTATGGCGTGGACCCCGGAGCCCGGCCCGACAAATGCCGGGAATAATTCTCCACGCCGCCGCAATAACCCACTTCCTTAAGCATTTCAAGGTCGTATTGCGTGCGGGATTCCAAACGCTTGGCCTCCAGGTCCTTGCCTTCCGCGATCAGCTTCTTGACCTGCTCTTTCATTTCCTGTTCGATCGAAAGGACCGCGGTTTCAAGACGTTCATTGGGGGTCACAAAGTGCTTAGCCGGATAGACCGCAAGCTTTTCGATCTCTTGAAGCGGCGTAAGCTTCAGGGGATGAAGGAACTGGATATTCTCGACCTGTTCGGGCCCAAAACTGATCCGGTAAGGGTTTTCGCCATAGGAAGGAAAAAGATCGATCCGGCCGCCGCGCACCCGGAACGTGCCGCGCTTGAGCTCCGTCTCCACGCGTTCATATTGAAGGCCCACCAGCCCCGAAAGAAAATTGTCCCGGTCCTGCGGTTTTCCTTTCTCGACCGTGATCAGCATGCCCTGCCAATCTTCCGGAGCGCCGAGGCCGTAGATACAGGAAACACTGGAAACAATGATGCAATCCTTCCGCGAAAGAATGGAGCTTGTCGCCGAAAGCCTTAAACGGTCCAGGTCGTCATTGATCGAAGCGTCCTTTTCAATATAAGTGTCCGTATGCGGGATATAAGCTTCGGGCTGGTAGTAATCGTAATAGGACACAAAATATTCGACCGCGTTCTCGGGGAAAAATTCTTTGAGTTCCGCATACAGTTGGGCAGCCAGCGTTTTATTGTGCGAGATCACAAGCGTGGGTTTGTTCAGGCCTGCGATCACATGCGCCATGGTGAAGGTCTTCCCGGATCCGGTCACCCCCATCAGGACCTGTTCTTTTTGTCCAGACCGGAACCCTTCAACGAGCTTTTGGATCGCTTGCGGCTGATCCCCTTTCGGTTCCATCGAAGAAACAAGTTTGAATTCATCCATAGGTCGATCTATTCCAAGTGAAGGACTGTGCAGGACGTGACGATTGTTGAGGAGCGCCTGCTCGCACTTGAGCATCGGCGCAAGTGTGATCCCCTTTCGGTTCCATGTCCGAAAGAAGACGGAAAGAGTCCATGGGCTTAATCGATCAGAAGTGAAAAGTCGACCGCTTTAACGGAATGGGTCAGCGAACCGACTGAAATCGTATCGACCCCCGCGGCGGCGAATTTCCGGACATTCTCGAGCGTGATCCCGCCGGAAGCTTCGAGCAGGATCCCGGGCGCTTTTTTCCGGACGATCTCGGCGGCCCGTTTGGCCTCTTTGGGCGTGAAATTATCGAGCAAAATGACCTTCGGTTTCAGCCCGATCGCTTCCCAAAGTTCCCCGAGGCTCCGGACCTCGATCTCGAATTCTCCGGGATGACGGCGGAGTTTTTTCAGATCGCCGTGGATGCGGTGATTTTCCTTGATGAAAATGAATTCATCCAGCCCCTGCCGGTGGTTGCGGCCGCCCCCGACCTGGACCGCCACTTTCTCGAGTTCTCTCCAGACCGGCGTGGTCTTCCGGGTGTCCAGGATCAAGACCGGGTATTTTTTCACCTTTTTGACGAATTCACGCGTCTGGGTCGCGATCCCGGAAAGATGGCTGATAAAATTCACCATGGTCCGTTCCGCTTTCAGGATCGAGCGGATATTGCCGTGCATTTTGAAGACAACCTGATTTTTGTGCAATCGCTGACCGTTATGAACGCGGAATTCCAGTTTGACTTCCGGGTCCACCAGTTTGAAGATCTCGCGGACCAGGCGCTCTCCGCAGAAGATCCCGCTTTGTTTCGCGATCACGCGGGCCGTTCCGCGGGCATGGGACGGGATCAGAAGATTGGACGTGATGTCTCCGCTGCCGATATCTTCCTTCAGCGCTTCCTTTAAAAAATTCAAAGTGCGCCGGGAGACCGGCAAAGGATGCCCGTAGGTCCCGGGTTCCCGGCTAGAGGCCTGCAAGCTGGGTCTTGTAGGATACGAGAAGTTTTTGCGCATCGGCAAGTTTTTCCTTTTCTTTTTTCAGGATCTCAGGCGGCGCCTTTTCCGCGAACGAAGGATTTTCCGCTTTTTTGCGGATCGTTCCGATCCATTGTTCGGTCTCCTGGATCTTCTTCTGGAGCCTCTTCTTTTCCTCTTCAAGGTCCAGGATCCCTTCGACCGAGATCAACACATCAAAATCAGGGAAGGCATTGGCCACCATCGCCCCCTTTTTCTCAAATTTCAGAACACACTCAAGCGTTTCAAGCCGGGCCAGGATCTTCACCTCGCGTTCAAAGGCCCTTAAGATCTCCTGCGTTTTCTTTTCTTTGCAGGCCACCACGGCTTTCAATGGATTCGAGGGGGCGATCTGAAAACGGGAGCGCAGGTCCCGGATCCCGCTCACGGCATTTTGAAGGACCGCGATCGCTTTTTGGGCTTCCGCGTCATAGAATTCTTTTTTTCCGCTATGCGGCCAGGCCGCAAGCATGAGGGTTTCCGGCCAGGACTTGGCGTCCGCCGCTTTTTCCTTGAACCGGTTCCAGATCTCTTCGGTCATGAACGGCATGAAGGGGTGCAAGAGCCTGAGGATCTTTTCACAAACATAAAAGAGGGTCCGTTGGGCTTGAAGCTTCAAAGCGGCATCCTGGCTCTGGATCATAGGCTTCGTGAGCTCGATATACCAATCGCAAAAATCATCCCACACAAAATGATAAAGTTCGGTCGCGGCCTGGCTCAAGGCAAACTGCGACAAATGCTTTTCGATCTCCGCGGTCTTTTCTTCAAGCCGCGAGAGGATCCACCGGTCCGGAAGGGACAACTCCGCTTTTTTGAATTGTCCGGGGTCCGCGGAAGCTTCTTTCAGGTCTTCGATCTGCATCAGTACGAACCGGCACGCGTTCCAGACCTTATTGGTGAAATTCCGTCCCACTTCGAATTTCTCCCGGGAAAGATAAACATCCTGCGCGCTCAGCATCACCAAGCTGTAACGGAGCGCATCCGCGCCCATTTCTTCGATCACTTCTAAGGGGTCGATGGCATTGCCGAGTGATTTCGACATTTTCAGACCGCTTTGCGCACGCACCGTTCCGTGGATATAGATCCGGCCAAACGGCACTTCTCCCATGAAGGCCAAGCCGGCCATGATCATGCGCGCCACCCAGAAAAAAATGATCTCAGGAGCGGTCACGAGGTCTGAAGTGGGATAGAATTTTTTCAGGTCCCTGGTTTTTTCAGGCCAACCCAACGTCGAGAACGGCCAAAGCCAGGAAGAGAACCACGTGTCCAAGACGTCCGGGTCCTGAACGATCTCCGGATTTCCGCACTTGGGACATTTTTCAGGATGAGTCCGTGAAACAATGATCCCTTCCTGCCCTTGAGATTGACAGGATTTACAATGCCAGGCCGGGATCTGATGCCCCCACCAGATCTGACGGGAAATGCACCAGTCGCGGATCCCGGAAAGCCAGTTCGTATAAACCTTGGTCCAGCGATCCGGATAAAAAACGGTTTCCCCTTCGCGGTGGGCCTTGAGCGCTTTTTCGGCCAAAGGCTGCATCTTGACGAACCATTGTTTAGAAAGATAAGGCTCCACCACGGTATCGCAACGGTAACAATGCCCGACCGCATGAAGATGCGAATCGCGGCGGATAAAAAGCCCCTGTGCCTCAAGGTCCTGCAGGATCTTTTTCCGGGCTTCAAACCGGTCCATCCCCTTGTAGACGCCGCCGTTCTCATTGATCTTCCCATCGGGGGTCATCACATTGATCTGCTCAAGTTTGTGCCGGTGTCCCATGGCAAAATCGTTCGGATCATGGGCCGGGGTCACTTTCACGATCCCGGTCCCGAATTCAGGGTCGACAAATTCATCCTGGATCACCGGGATCTCGCGATTCATCAAAGGCAAAACGACTTTTTTCCCGGCTAAACGGCTGTAGCGCGGATCGTTCGGATTCACGGCCACGGCAGTGTCTCCGAGCATGGTTTCCGGCCGCGTGGTCGCTACGGCAATATGGTCTTCTCCGACTTTTTCATAAGGCCCTGTTTTCCCTGCGATCGGATATTTAATATGATAAAGACCGCCTTGAACGTCTTTGTGGGCGGCTTCTTCATCCGAAAGCGCGGTCTGGCAGCGCGGGCACCAGTTGATGATGTAATGGCCTCGGTAGATCAGCCCTTTTTCATAAAGGGTCACGAACGCTTCGCGCACGGCACGGGAAAGGCCTTCATCCATCGTGAACCGCTCACGGGACCAATCGCAGGAAGCTCCGAGACGGCGAAGCTGCCGCGTGATCGTGGAACCGTGTTCGTCTTTCCATTTCCAGACTTCTTTAAGGAATTTTTCACGGCCAAGGTCCCAGCGCGTCTTTTTTTCTTTGGCGAGTTTTTTTTCAACCACATTCTGCGTTGCGATCCCCGCATGGTCCACTCCGGGCACCCAAAGCGTGTCGATCCCTTTCATCCGGTTCCATCGGACAAGGATATCCTGGATGGAATTATTGAGAGCATGCCCCATATGAAGAATGCCGGTCACGTTCGGCGGCGGGATGACGATCACGTAGGGCTTCCCGGACCGCTTTTCCCCCTGGTCGCTTTGCGGGCGGAAATAACCTTTCGTTTCCCAATCTTGATAAAGACGGGACTCGATATTCTGGGAATTATACCTGGGATCTAAGGGATGGCTCATAAGCGAATAGCGGGCATTTATCCTTTGTGAAGTTTGTATTCGATCGCTTCGACAAGCGCTTTCCAGCTGGCTTCAATGATGTTCTCGTGAACGCCGACCGTAGTCCATGTTTTATCTTTATCCTGGAATTCGATAAAGACACGCACCTTCGCGGCCGTTCCGGCTTCGGAGTTGACGACACGCACTTTATAATCCGTCAGATGGATCTCATGGATCACCGGATAAGTTTTGGCGAGCGCCTTACGGAGCGCGGAATCCAGCGCATTCACAGGACCGTCGCCTTCTGCGGATTCAAAGTGTTCTTTTCCTTTGGCCGTGAGTTTCACATCCGCGATCGAACGGGGCTTTCCCGCACCGATCTCTTCCGTGCGTACGGAAACGCTTTCCGTTTTAAAGAAAGGTTTGAAACGCCCGAGAAGCCGCTGGACTAAAAGCTCAAAGCTCGCTTCTGCGGCTTCGAATTGATACCCCTCATATTCAAGCCGTTGGATCTCGGTCAGGATCTTCTTGGATTCCGGAGAATCTTTTTGAAAATGCAGTTCAAGTTCTTTGGCTTTGATCATGATGTTGGTCTTTCCGCCGAGCTCCGAAACCAGGTACCGGCGGTAATTCCCGATCGTTTTCGGGTCCAGATGTTCATAGGTCTTGGCATTTTTCACCATGGCGTTGATGTGGACCCCGCCTTTATGGGCAAAGGCCGAACGCCCGGTAAACGGCTGGTTATTCACCATCGGCATGTTGCAAACTTCCGCTACATAATGCGAAAGCGATGTCAGCTCTTTCATCTTCTTGGGCGGAAAACAATGAAACCCCATTTTGAACTGAAGGTCCGGAATAATGCTCACAAGATTTGCGTTCCCGCAGCGTTCTCCGTAACCATTGACCGTCCCCTGGACAAGCACGCACCCTTCTCCGACCGCCTGCACGGAATTCGCTACTGCCAGTTCAGAGTCATTGTGGCAATGGATCCCAAGCGGTTTTTTGACCGCGCGTTTCACTTTAAGGATCGCGTGACGGATCTCATGCGGCAGCGCGCCGCCGTTCGTATCACAGAGCGTCAAATGATCCGCTCCGGCTTTCGCGGCCTGCTGTAAGGTCTTCAGTGCGTATTCGGGATTCGCCTTGAAGCCGTCAAAAAAATGTTCCGCGTCATAGATCACTTCCAGTTTTTTCGATTTCAGATACGCCACAGTTTCATAGATCATCAGAAGATTCTCTTTAAGCGCGGTCTTAAACACCTCCGTCACATGCATATCCCAGGATTTCCCGAAGATCGTGACCACCCGGGTCCCGGCTTCCAGCAAAGCTTTGACTTGAAGATCATCTTTAACTTTTGTATGGGCACGGCGCGTGGAACCAAATGCAGCGATCTTCGAACGCTTTAATCGGGCGTTCTTGACCTCACGAAAGAATTCCATGTCTTTCGGGTTCGAGCCCGGCCATCCGCCTTCGATATAGTGGATCCCGAACTGGTCCAAACGTTTCGCGATCAGGACTTTATCATGGCTAGACAGACTGATCCCTTCGGCCTGAGAGCCGTCGCGAAGCGTCGTGTCGTAAAAAAAGATCTTTTTGCTCATGAAATTATTTTCTTTTCCTATCCTGTTTAGAATGCATTATTTTTTACCGAGCCCGAAGGCCTTGTGGATCGTCTGCGCGGCAAGCTTACCTTTATCGCCGGCCACGACCACCGAGATCTTGATCTCGGAAGTGGAGATCATATCGATATTGATCTTGTTCTTCGCAAGCGTCGAGAACATCTTGGACGCGATCCCCGAATGGGAACGCATCCCGATCCCGACGATCGAGACTTTGGCAATATTTTCGTCGCAAGCCACATCTTTGACGCCAAGTTTCCTGGCATTGGCTTTGACCACTTTCATGGCCTTCGTCAGTTCATTCTTGAAGACCGTAAAAGAAATGTCCGTCGAATTCGTTTGGGTCTTGTTCTGAATGATCATATCCACGTTCACGTTCGCATCCGCAAGCGTCTGGAACACTTTGGCCGCTACCCCCGGACGGTCCGGTACGCGGAACAAGGTGATCTTAGCTTCATCTTCTGCGAGAGCGACCCCACTGACAACGACTTCTTCCATTTTTTTATTCTCCTTTGTAATAAGAGTTCCTTTCACTTCCTTATGAGAATTGCATACCCAAATGGGCATATTGAACTTTTTACCGACCTCAATGGACCGGGAATGCATGACCTTGGCGCCGAGGGACGCCAGTTCCAGGATCTCGTCATAGGTCGCGACGTCCATCTTGCTGGCCTCCGGGATCACACGCGGATCGGCAGTATAGATCCCGTCCACATCCGTATAAATTTCGCAATGCTTCGCCTTCAGCGCCACCGCAAGCGCTACCGCCGTCAGGTCTGAACCTCCGCGACCCAAAGTCGTGATCTCGCCCGACGGGGTCTGCCCCTGAAATCCGGCCACGATCACGATCTTTCCCTGCGCTAAGGCTTTTTTGATCCGGTCCGGGCTGATGTTCTGGATCCTGGCTTTACTGTGGAATTCATCCGTAATGATCCCCACCTGAGGGCCGGTAAAAGAGACCGCCTCATGGCCCAGCTTATGGATCGCCATCGCAAGAAGCGCGATCGAAACCTGCTCACCTGTCGCAAGCAGCATATCCATCTCGCGTTCTTCCGGGTCCGGATTGATCTGTTTGGAAAGATCGATCAGATCATCCGTCATATCCCCCATGGCTGACACGACCACTACGACATTATTCCCCGCTTTTTTGGTTTTCACGACACGCTGAGCGACCCGCAGGATCTTTTCGGCGTTCGCGACTGAAGAACCTCCGTATTTTTGAACAATAAGCGACATATTTTTTCCTGTTTTGATTGAATGGTCCGTTACGACGCCTTTGAAATGAAAAAAGGCATCAGCTCGGTGCTTTTGTTGATCTTTAAGTCAGAAGTTTTTGCGGCGATCTCGGAAAATCTTTCGATCTCATCCGCCATGATGTTCTTTCCGGTCACGGCAAATGGAACAGCATCACGCACAAGCCCTTTCATTTTCCAAGCGGCAGCATGCCCCGGCGTTACCAATAAACGCGCTTCTTTCGACCGTTCAAGATATTTCCGGATCTTGGATAAAATGAAGAAATCGATCCCTTCCAGCGCGGAAACCTTCCCTTTATAATCCCCGTCCCGGCCGGCCTCATCCGCCGTGTGCACATAAAGGCAAACAAAATCTTTTTCTTCCAGGAGATCCAGCGTGGCCTTTGCAAGTTTTTCGTAAAAAACCGGCATATCACTGCCTTCTTCCTTCACTTCCATGACCGTAAGTCCTGCTAAACGGCCTAACCCTTTAGCAAATTCCCGGGTCGCTACCATCGCGCCGCCGGTCAGATCAAAAAGTTCCCGGAAAGGCTTCAGCGTGGGTTTCTGTCCCTGTCCCCACAGCCAGATCATGTTGGCCGGATTTTCCCCGAGATCGACGCGGACCTGATTGATCTCATGTTCCTGCAAAAGCAGTTTCGCGTCATACATCAATTTACGGAGCAGCTGTTCGCCCGGTCCTTTGGGCAAATAATCTTCGATCTTTTGTCCGATGACGCTTTCCGGAGAAAGGGTCTTAGCCGACAATGCCTCAAATCCGTGAGCATCTTTGATGACCGCGATATGCCGGTGGCCGGAACCCGCAAAAAATCTTACAAAATCACTGGCGACTTTTTTGTTCAGGAAATTGATCAGCGCTTTTGCTTCTTTCGTCGAGACCCCTCCGGCGGTCGGGTCAGAAAGCATGCCGGAGAATTCCGTGATAAAATTCATGCAGAAAACCACTTCTTTTTCTTCAAGGGTCAATTCGAGATTGGCCGCTTCCAAAGGTCCGCGCCCGGTATAAAGTTTGGAGGCGTCATAACCCAAAAGGTTGAAAAGCGTAACATCCGAAGCCAGCGGAGCGCGGTCCGAGGTCAGTTTGACCATGCCGACTTTACCCGTCTTCGCAAAAGCGTTCAGGTTGGGGATCTTCGCAACTTCTAAAGGGGTCTTCCCTCCCAACTCTTCCGCCGGATGGTCCGCTGCGCCTGCCAGAACGATAACGATCGATTTCATTTTTGGATAATCTCCTTTACAGCCTGAATCGTCGGCTTTGCTTTATAGATCGGGTCATTGAAACTTAAAGCGAAATCAGGGTCCTTTAAACCGGATCCCGTAAGCGTGATCACGATCCGAGTCCCTTCTTTAAAGAATTTCTTTTTCGCAAGTTTGATCACTCCCGCAACCGCAGCGGCTGACGCCGGCTCCGCAAAAACGCCGTCCCGTTCGGCAATAAAATGATAGGCCTTCGTGATCTCTTCATCCGTAACCGCATCGATCAACCCGTTTGATTCATCGCGCGCGTTCACTGCGCCCTGCCAGCTCGCCGGATTCCCGATCCGGATCGCGGTCGCCAAGGTCTCCGGTTTTTCGACCGGTTTCCCAAGAACGATCGGGGCCGAACCCGCGGCCTGGAACCCGAGCATCTTCGGTAAAGTTTCGGATTTCCCTGCTTTTTTATATTCTTTATAGCCTTTCCAATAAGCCGTAATGTTTCCCGCATTCCCGACCGGGATCGCATGATATTCCGGAGCCTCCCCAAGATCATCCACGATCTCAAACGCCGCGGTTTTCTGACCCTCGATCCGGTAAGGATTGATGGAATTGACCAGCGTGATCTTCCCATCCCGGGTCATTTCTTTGACCAGTTCAAGCGCCTGATCAAAATTCCCTTCGATCATGACGGTCTTCGCGCCGTAGCGAAAGGCCTGAAGGAGTTTTCCTTTTGCGATCTTCCCTTCCGGGATCAAAACAAAACATTTCAGACCGCACCGGCATGCATATGCCGCCGCCGAAGCGGACGTATTCCCCGTGGAAGCGCACATCACCGCTTTGGCTCCGGCCTCCACAGCTTTGGAGATCGCCAGAGTCATGCCCCGGTCCTTAAAGGAACCCGTCGGGTTCAGTCCTTCAAACTTATAATAAATGCGGATATTTTTTAATCCAAGCTCAACCGGCAACGCTTCTGCCAGGATCAGCGGCGTATTGCCTTCATTGAGCGAAATGATCGGCGTCTTATCCGTAACCGGCAAAAATTCCTGATACCGTTCGATCACCCCTATTTTTTTGACCGCATACTTTGACATGGCCTTAAGCCTCTTCGATCCGGATCACTTGCGACTTGCTTTTAATGTACGGCATGCGGTCGATCTCACGGATCGCGGTCCGGAGATCTTTTTCATGCGCGTGATGCGTCAGAAGGATCAGCGGGACCACACGGCCCGCGCTGCGTTCACGCTGCATAACATCCGAAATGCTGATCTTGTATTTCCCGAGGACCTTCGAGATCCCGGCCAGAACGCTCGGCTTATCGATCACACAAAATCTCAGGTAATACCGCGAAAGGATCGAGATGATGCTTTTTACCGGGATCTTCCGGCCTAACGCCCGGACCACAAAGCGGTCCTCTACCGCCCCGGCTTTCGCGATATCCACGAGGTCTGCGATCACCGCGCTTGCGGTCGGATGAGGCCCTGCGCCCCGTCCGTAGAAAAGGACATCTCCCACTTCATCCCCGCGCATCAAGATCGCGTTAAAAGATCCGTTCACGTTCGCAAGGATATGGGAGTTCGGTAAAAGCGTGGGCTGAACGCGAGCTTCCATACCGTCCCCTAATTTCTTCGCGATCGCCAGAAGTTTAATGGTGTATCCGAATTCTTTTGCGAACGCGATATCTTCGCTGGAGATCTGGGAAATCCCTTCGCAATAGATATCCTTAAAAGAGACTTTGCCGCCAAAAGCAAAACGGGCCAGGATCGCCAGCTTATGAGCCGCATCGACCCCATGAATATCCAAAGCCGGATTCGCTTCGGCGTACCCTTGTTTTTGGGCTTCGGCCAACGCTTCGGCAAAATCGGTCCCGCGAGACGTCATCTGGGTCAGAATGTAATTCGTGGTACCGTTGATGATCGCGTGGATGGAATCGATCCGGTTCGCAGCAAGCCCTTCCCGGAGGGCTTTAATGCACGGGATCCCGCCTCCCACGCTCCCTTCAAAACAAAGCCACCGTCTTTTCCGGTGGGCCAGCTCAAAAATCTCATCCCCATATTCCGCCAAAAGGGCTTTATTCGCGGTCACCACATGTTTTCCGTATTTCAACGCTTCTTTGATAAGAAAACGGGCATCTTTTGTCCCACCGATCAGTTCGACGATCACATCGATCGAAGGGTCTCGGACCACCGAAAGAGCGTTTGGCGTGATCAAGGATCTCGGGGGATGGATCTTACGTTTGGCGTTGGGGAACTTCTCCGCGATCTTCTTCAGCTCAAAGGAAACCCCTAATTGGCGGGCAAATAAACTTTTTTTGGCCGCCAGGATTTCATAAAGACCGCTTCCGATCTGTCCCAATCCCAAAAGTCCAATATTGATTTTTTTCATGTTCCTTTTACTTATCCTTTAACAAATGCTCTAACTCAAGAAATGATGGTTAGTTAAGAAGAAAACACCGCATGGCTATTATTCACGGCATAAGGGGCTTTTCCCCTTCTCACAATGTCCGACAAAAGTCAGGGTAGTATAACGTACCCTAAGAGGAAAATCAAACAGCCCTTCAAAGCGCTTTTGGGATTCTCTAAAATCCATAACTTGTTCAAAAATCTAGCTGTTAGAAGAAAAAGGCTTTCAGAAATACTCCCTTAAGGCTCTGGGGAGCTACCTGCTAACAAGGTTTACTTTTTAGACTGATGTTGTATACTATTTTTCACTTTGGTTTCCTAAAAATCACTGAGAACAACTTTAATATGAGGGGTAACGGCATGGATAAAAAAATGATCGGGATCGCCTTTTTGGTCGTTGCGGTCGCAATTCCTAACCTTGCAATGAGCCGCCGCGGCCAATACGATGAGGAAGCCCGCCAACAGGAAAAAGCTCAAAAGCAAATGGAAAAAGAAGCCAAATCCGCTGAGAAACGTGAGCCGATGAAGACTTTTGCGACCGGGCTAAAAGAAGTTACCGTTGATAATGCCAAAGATGCATTGTCTGAGACCGCAGAATCTACCGCTTCCGAACCTCCGGTGGCAGGGACTATGGACGGTGTCCGCAAAGGCGGCGAAAAAGTGATCGACAATACGGTTAAAGGAGCTGTGAAGATCGCCACTTTCGGTTATGCCAAAGGTGATAATTATCAGACCGAAGAACCTAAAAAAGGTTCCGGAGAACCCGGCAAGATCAAATTCACTTTTTAATGCTCTAGGGATTCAAAACAAAAAGGGATAGGTGATTTTTTCACCTATCCCTTTTTTTATTTCAGATCTCGTTTAAAAGATGCTTCTAGATGTTAAATTGGAGTTCGTATAATTTCTTGTAGACTCCGCCCTCGCGCAACAACGATTCATTCGTCCCCTGCTGAACGATCTCCCCTTTGTCCATCACAAGGATCCGGTCCGCGCGCTGGACCGTGCTCAAACGGTGGGCGATCACAAAAACGGTCCTTGCTTTCATCAGATTCTCCAAGGCTTCCTGGACTTCTTTTTCGCTTTGGGTATCCAAATGGGATGTAGCTTCATCGAGGATCAAGATCGGAGGATCTTTAAGAAGGGCCCGGGCGATCGCAAGGCGCTGCCTTTCGCCTCCTGAAAGCTTGAGTCCCCGTTCCCCCAGCGGCGTATCATACCCTTGCGGAAGGGCTTCAATAAAATGGTCCGCATAGGCGATCCCCGCAACCTTTTTTACTTCTTCAAGGCTGGCGTTCGGCTTTCCGTAGGCGATGTTCTCCCGGATCGTCGCATTAAAAAGAACGGTCTCTTGCGAAACGATGCCGATCAAACCCCTCAGCGATTCCAGGGTCATGTCACGGACGTCCTTACCGTTGATCTTGATATCCCCCTGAACGGGATCATAAAAACGGAGCAAAAGGTTGACTAAAGTCGTTTTCCCGGAACCGCTGGCTCCAACGATCGCTACGACTTCATTCTGTTTGACGCGTATATCGATATCCTTCAGGACCCATTTTCCGGTCTCATAATAAAAATGGACATGGTCATAAGCGATCTCGCGAACGGCATCATGAAAGACGGCGGCATTCGGACGGTCCTGGATGCTGGGTTTCGCATCAAGCACTTCAAAGATCCGGGTCCCGGCTGCAATGGACTGCTGGATCGTGCTGTTCACTTTGCTGATCTTTTTAAGGGGCTCATAAAAAATGAAAAGCGAACCTACGAAAGCCACAAAACGGTCGGGCGGAAGATGTTGGATCCCGAACCAAACCGCAATGGCAGCACCAACCGCGCCCATCACTTCCACCAGAGGCCGCTGGACGATGGTTACTTTGATCGTGGTCTTGAAAAAATCAAAAACGCTTTTGTTGATCTCTTCGAATTTCCGGATCACGCCTTCTTCCCTGCAAAACGCTTTGACAATATGAATGCCCGATAACGTTTCCCCGATAAAAGCAGTAATATCTGCGGCCCGTTGCTGCATCTTTTTGGTCAGGCTGCGCAGGGTTTTCCCAAGGATCGTGATCGGAATCGCCACAAGAGGGAAGATCAGAATGGCAAAAAGCGCGTATTTCCCGCCCCAGATAAAAACCCAAGGGATATTGAATAAAATGACCAAAGGTTGTTTAACCAGGTCCACGATCACATCCGTGATCGCTCCCTGGATCTGCCCTACATCATTGATGATCCTGCTTAAGAAATCTCCCGTCCGGCCTTTCGCATAAAAATCATGCGAGAGGTAAACCAAATGCCGGTAAAGATCATCCCGGACCTTCCGGATCGCCCGGATCCCCAGATTGGACATTTGATAGTTAGAAACATAATCGAAGACCCCGCGGAGTAAAAAGACCGCGATCATAATAAAAGGGATCCAGGATACAGGGAAAGAGACGGATGAAAGGAGCGGGACATTCGGGATATTGTCCAGGATCACTTGATTTTTATGGTAAAGACCGTTGACAATAATATAAAGCGTTGCGGAAACCAGAGAATTCGCCAGCGAAAACCCTAGCATACAGAGAATAGCCACGACCAGCCGCCAACGGTAGGGCTTGATGTATCCGAGCAACCTTCGATAAATATTCATCTTTCTCCTTTGGGAAATATCCGTTCTCTGAGGTTTCTGCAACCGATAACGGACCTGTGAGCTGAACACTGTAACATATTCATTGACAGTGCTCAAGGTTATGATTTAATCTCCCATGAACCCCCGAAGGGAACTGAAATGTTCATTTTAGTAACCCTTTTTATCCCAAGGAGTTAGAATGCTAAAAACCCTGAAGGTCGGAGTAGTCGGCGTCGGACATCTGGGAAAGGAACATGCCCGCATTTACCACGAACTTCCCGAGGCTGAATTGATCGGTATTTCAGACCTCGATCCGGCAAAAGCCGAAAAAGCCAGAGAACTCCAGACTGTTTATTATAAAGATTTCCATGAGTTGATCGGAAAAGTCGATGCCGTCAGCATCGCCACCCCTACCTCAACCCATTATGCGGTCGCTAAAGAGTTCCTTAAGGCAGGCATCCACACCCTGATCGAAAAACCTATCACTCTAAAACTCGAGGAAGCCGACGAATTGATCGCCTTGGCCCGCCAAAAAAATTGCTCTCTTCAGGTCGGGCATATCGAACGCCATAATCCGGGTTTCAAAAGGATCGAAGAGATCGCCAAGAACATCCGGTTTTTTGAGATCCATAGGCTTGGTCCTTTTACGGGACGGATCAACGATTGCGGCGTGGTTTTGGATCTGATGATCCACGATCTGGATATCGTTTTGGGACTGGTCAAATCCGAGGTTTCCCAATTTGACGCGGTCGGCGTCAATGTCCTTACCCCTTTTGAAGATATCGCAAATGTCAGGATCCGTTTCAAGAATGGCGCCGTTGCCAATATCACGGCTTCCCGTCTTACTTTTGAAAAACAGCGCAAGATCCGCATTTTTCAGGAAGATGCTTATATTTCACTGGATTACGGCGCACAGACCTGCAAGATCATCCGCAAGGACGGCTCTCAAATCTCTCAAGAATCCGTGGACATTGAAAAAGCAGAGCCCTTGAAAGAAGAACTGAAATTCTTTATCCAGGGGATCTTGACCGGGAAAAGCATCGGAAAACCGGATATGGCCGCGCGTAATGCCCTGCAGCTCGCTTTAGAGATTGTACGGACCATTCAAACCCATCAACCCCAGCCGAGCATTCAGGCCTGAAAATGCCCCGTAAAATATTCCTTATTGCTTGTGAAGCCTCAGGAGATCTGCACGGAGCTCACCTTGTCGGAGAGCTCAAGAAGATCTGCCCGGATATGCTTTTTTGCGGGATCGGAGGCGCTCAGATGGTAGAAGCCGGTGTCCGGATCTTTCACGACATGACCCAAATCTCTGCGCTTGGCTTGGGAGATGTCCTCAGGAATTATTTCAAATACCGGAAGATCTTCTATGAAACGCTTGGTCGGATCGAAAAAGAAAAACCCGACTGCGTGATCCTGATCGATTCTCCCGCGTTCAATTTACGTTTGGCTAAAAAGATCTCCAAAAAGGTCCCGGTCATTTATTACATTTCACCTCAACTTTGGGCCTGGGGAGGACGCCGGATCCATGTGGTCCGTAAACATGTTCATAAAATGTTGGTGATCCTTCCCTTTGAAAAGGAACTTTACCAAAAAGCCGGAGTGCCGTGTTCTTTTGTGGGGCACCCCCTTTTAGACTGTATCCCTGAATCCAAAGACAACGCATCCATCCGTTCCTCATTAGGGATCCCAGCCGGTCAAAAAGCTATCGGTTTATTTTCAGGTTCCCGCGAAAGCGAGGTTCGCCGCATTTTACCGATCATGCTTCAAGCCGCCTCTTATCTCCAGCAAGACCTCCCCAAAACCGTTTTCTTCTTATCCCGGTCCCCTAATGTGCGTGGACAGCTCTATGATGATATCTTAAAGAAATTCCCGATAAAAACGGAAACTCCTTCCGTGCCTTT
Source organism: uncultured bacterium (assembly GCA_964420575.1). Lineage (GTDB taxonomy): Bacteria > Omnitrophota > Omnitrophia > Omnitrophales > Aquincolibacteriaceae > CAYQTU01. The sequence goes on along the minus strand of CAYQTU010000005.1, from coordinate 24,615 downwards.
TTATGATCTTGTGCGCGCTATGGATTTTGCCCTCGTGACTTCCGGAACAGCAACTTTAGAGACCGCGCTTCTCGGCACACCTTTCTTCCTTCTTTATAAGACCAGCTGGTCCACTTATCTTCTCGGCAGACATTTGATCCGCGTCCGTTATCTCGGATTGGTCAATCTCCTTGCCAAAAAAAGCGTGGTGCCTGAGTTCATCCAAAATGATGCCCATCCCGAAACTATCGCTCATGAGGCAAAGATCTTCCTTAAAAGCCCCGAACTTCAACAGGACATGCGTCTTGAATTCTTAAAAGCCAAGACCCAACTGGGAGAAAAAGGGGCAAGCCGGAAAGCTGCTTACGAAGTCATTCAATTTTTGGATAAGATCGGAAAGAAAAACTAATTCTTAGGTTCTTCAGGCAGATGTTCCCAAGCGAACTCCGGATACAGCACGGGTTGATAATCCTTGGGGTAAGGAATGGGAGCGGTCACGATCTCATAAACGCCGACCAAAGCACGTCCCACCATAAAAACCGCGCCTCGGCCAAAACCTGTAAGCCAGCTCGGCGGGATCGTATCGTTTTTCTTCTCCTTGGCCAGTTGGTTCGAGATCTCAATCGGCGAAAGCGCCACGTTGAGGAAGCCTCGCTGTAGTTTTCTCTGCATGCTCCCTTCAGCCTGGATCTCAACTTCAGCAAAAGAAGTTGAAGAAATAAAGAGACTTATGAGGAGCGGGAAAATTATATAGGATCGTTTCATGACCGATAATTTATCACCGAAATCCAGGAAGTGCTAGTTGAAATTTCCTCAGAAATGAAAAAGGCAGGTCCCACTCCCCCAGAGGGAACCCGCCTTTTCAAAAACTGCTCCTCATACACCTTGCGATGTAGAATCGCAGTCGAAATCAAAGCTTAAAGAGCATCTCCGCATAAGTCGGGACCGGCCACAATTCTGCCGGCAACAGCGTTTCTAACGCATCAATGTCTTTACGGAGATCATTCATCGCGGGGACAACTTTATCCCGGAAGGCATGCGCCCGCTTAGCAACATCCGACACGGCATGGGCTTTAACAATAGAAGCCTCGAGCATGCTGAGCTTTTCATTGGCAGATTCTAAAAGTCCAGAAACTTTGGTTAATAATTCTTTCTGGACCTTTGCGGAACCGGCCACTGATTTAAGTTTCGCAACCGTTTTTGATAACCGCTCCGTAAATTGGATCACCGCCGGGAAATACAGTCTTTTGGTCATGTGCACAGCCGCTTGCGCTTCAATGTTCACATGTTTCACATAATGCTCAAGATAGATCTCATGGCGCGCATGAAGCTCCCCTTTTGAAAGCACTTTATATTTCTCAAAAAGTTTTACGGCTTCCGGAGTAGCCATATAGTCTAAAGCTTCAACCCCCGTTTTAATGTTTGGAAGACCGCGCTTTTTTGCCTCAGCGACCCATTCTTCGGAGTAGTTGTTCCCGTTAAAAATGATCTTTCCGTGCTTTTTCATGGCATCACGCACGATCGCGGCCGCTTCTTTATTAAGATTGGCCTTTCCCGCCTTTTCAAGACGCGTTGCGATCTCATCCAGCGCCTCAGCAACGATCGTATTGATGACAATATTCGGCCCGGAGATCGAAGCTGAAGAACCGACCATGCGGAACTCGAACTTATTCCCCGTAAAAGCGAACGGCGAGGTTCTGTTGCGGTCTGTATTGTCTTTGGGGAGATGGGGTAAAGAATCTACGCCGATCTGCAACAATCCTTGTCCCCGGCTTGCGACTTTCTTCCCTTTCGTGATCCCTTCCAAAATCTCGGTAAACTCATCCCCCATAAAGATCGAAATGATCGCCGGAGGAGCTTCATTAGCGCCTAACCGGAGGTCATTCCCCGGATTGCCGCAACTGGCGCGCAATTTGTCCGCGTGGCGGTCAACCGCCGCGATCAAAGCGCTCACAAAAATCAAGAATTGCTCGTTCTCTGCCGGAGTTCTTCCCGGTTCAAGAAGGTTCATCCCGTCATCAGTGGCAATCGACCAGTTGTTATGCTTCCCGGAACCATTGACCCCTGCAAACGGTTTTTCGTGGAGAAGACACACGAGGTCATGGCGCAAAGCCACTTTTTGCATCGTTTCCATAACAAGCTGGTTGTGGTCTGCCGCAATATTGGTCGTAGAGAAAATGGGCGCCATTTCGTACTGTGCAGGCGCAACCTCATTATGTTTAGTCTTAGAAGAGATCCCCATCTTCCAAAGCTCTACATCCAAATCTCTCATAAAAGCAGCGATACGGTCCTTGATCGCGCCAAAATATTGATCTTCCAGTTCTTGTCCTTTGGGTGCAGGAGCTCCAAAAAGGGTTCTTCCTGAAACGATCAGGTCCAACCGTTTTTCATAATAGGTTTTATCGATCAAAAAATATTCCTGCTCGGGACCAACGGTCGAAGTCACGCGTTTAGAGGTTTTATTCCCAAGAGCCCTCAAAACACGGATCGCCTGTTTGGAAATCGCTTCCATGGACCGGAGAAGCGGGGTTTTTTTATCAAGGGCTTCGCTGGTATAAGAGCAAAAGGCTGTCGGAATGCACAACGTGACATTCCCGGAAGCATCCGTTTTAAGGAATGCCGGAGAAGTACAATCCCATGCCGTATAGCCGCGGGCTTCAAAAGTGGAGCGAAGTCCGCCGCTGGGGAATGAAGATGCGTCCGGCTCGCCCTGAGTCAGCTGTTTTCCTGAAAATTCCATGATCACACTGCCGTCTTCCGTCGGAGAAATAAAAGAATCATGTTTTTCAGCCGTCCGGCCGGTCAACGGTTGAAACCAATGGGTGTAATGGGTAGCGCCCTTTTCGATCGCCCAATCCTTCATAGCGCTAGCAACGACATTGGCCACTTCCAAAGAAAGAGGCAGCCCTTCTTGGATTGTTTTCTTTAGGGCCCGGTAAGTATCCTTAGGAAGCCTTTCTTTCATGACCCGATCATTAAAAACATTACTGCCGAAAATTTCCGTCACATCCAATGGCTTTGTCATAATATTCCCCCTTTATTTGATTAGATCTGCCCCTTCTCATGATAAGAAGAGATAAAGCCTTACTTCTCTTAGGAAAGCAAGTTCTGTGCCAAATACAGCTGAAAATTACCGAAGAAGACCCGTAGAGCCGCCGCCGATTTAAAACACTAATGTAACCCTAAGGGATAATTCTACAATTTTGTAGACTTATTTGAAACCATAATTCTTGATCTTATAGCCAAGGATCCGCTCGGTCACTCCCAAAGCTTTAGCGGCTTTGCGCTGGTTCCCCCCCGTTCTCTTAAGGGCCTCTTGGATCATACGCTTTTCCAGAGCTTCAACGGCTTCAGACAGAGAGTTCCCACTTACTGTTTTTTCTGCGGACGATTCTTCAGCAGCAGGATGGAGACTGCGGGATAAGGCCGGATGTCCTTTTTGCCCGGGGATAGGGAAAAGATCCGCTTCAAGAGTATCCCCTTTGCATAAAATAACCGCACGTTCAATGGCGTTTTCAAGCTCACGGATATTCCCCGGCCAATAGTAATTCATTAAATACTCCATGGCGGAATCGGATACATACTTTACTTTTCTACCGTTCTCTAACGAAGCTTTCTTTAAGAAATGGGCCACCAGAACGGGAATATCCTCGCGACGGTCACGAAGAGACGGTAAAAAAATCGGGAAAACATTGAGCCGGTAATAAAGGTCTTCCCGGAATTTTTTCTCTTGGACGGCTATCTCAAGATCCCGGTTCGTTGCTGCGATCAACCGGACGTCCACGGATAAAGTCTTGGTCCCTCCGACGCGTTCGAATTCTCTTTCCTGGAGTACGCGCAGCAGTTTGATCTGCATTGAAGCTGAAACGTCTCCGATCTCATCCAAAAATAAAGTCCCTCCGTTGGCCATCTCAAAACGCCCCGGTTTGCTCGTAGAGGCATCCGTAAAAGCTCCTTTTTCATATCCAAAAAGTTCGCTTTCAAGAAGGGTCTCCGGCAATGCCGCGCAAGAGACTTTTACGAAAGGCCCTTTAGCACGGTTGCTGGCATAGTGGATCGCATGGGCAACTAGCTCCTTGCCTGTCCCGGTCTCGCCGCGGATCAGGACCGTGGAACGCGTCCGGCTGATCATTTCGATCGCCGAGTAGACCTCATCCATACGCTTGCTTTCCCCAATGATATTTGCAGGATGGAATTTTTTGGCAAGTTCGCGTTTAAGCTCAAGGTTCTCGGACCGGAGATTCTCTTTTTCCTGTTCCCGGATGCGGTAATTGGAAACCGCTTGAGCGATCACCGAACTGATGATGGTAAGAAGCCGGAGATCTTCATCTAAAGAGACATTTCCTTCGAAAAGACGGTCAACGCTTAAAGCCCCGATCGTCTGCTGATCGATCTTGATCGGCACACAGATAAACGAGATCCGGTTGCGGCGGAAATTACGGCTCCCCGTCCGGTTCAGAAAAAGAGGTTCTTCTCCAATGTTCGGGACCGCGATCGGCTCACCGGCCTCGACCACTTTCCCCGTAATACCTTCACCGACTTTATACCGGCCTTTTTTGATCGCTTGGTCATCCAGCCCGTGCGCGATCTCGATCACAAGATTTTCCCCTTCAGCATCCAGGAGCGTTAATGTTCCCCGCTCCATTCCCATTTTTTCATGAAGGATATCCAGGACCTTATTCATCCGATCTTCAAGAGGAGACGGCATGCTCATACACCGCGCGACTTCATAAAGCACGGTCAATTCGAGGACTTCGCGCTGCAACCCGCTTAATGATCTGGATTTTTCAGTGTGGGGATTTTCTTTTTTCATCTTAGACACTTACGCCGAATAAAGCGATCCCTTCCCGGTTCGCCCTCTCAACAAAAATATCTTTTCCCAGAAAAAGCGTTTTCCCGGCTTCAAAAGCAAGCGCTTCAGCCTTGGCAGAGATCAACTCCTGAAGCGTCTTTAAGCCCACTGCAGGCACATCAAACCGCATATCTTGGTTCGGTTTCGCGACTTTTACGACAACGATCCCTCCATGCCCGAGCGCCGCCCCTCTGCGGATCGCTTCATCCGTTCCTTCGATCGCTTCCACAGCAAGAACGGTTTTCTTTTTGACCACGATCGTCTGACCCATATCAGCCCCAGCGATCTTTTTGGCCATGGCAAACCCGAATTCAATATTTTCAAGCACCGCTTTAGAAGGTTTTTTCTTCCCCAAAACCCCGGGCCCGGGCATCATATCTCTAAGGAACAGAGTCGAATCCAGAAGGATGACCCCTTGTCCTTGAAGATAGTTCGCTATACCTCCGAGAATGGAATCATCCTTAAAATCCTTGAGTTTCATAAGCATTTTCATCATATCAAAATCAACGCGGACATTTTCCTGGAAAAAACGGACTTTCTCGATCTTCCCGGCCATAACCGCCTCCCGGGCTTCATGTGCCCTGAAGAATTTGACCAGTTTTTTCAGTTCACCAACTTTGATCCACTGGAAAGCATCGGAAAGTTTTTCTAAGGAAGGTTCGGCTTCTTGCTGGATCGCGCAGGTAATGACACGGTACCCGTTCTTGTGAGCTTCTTCGGCCACAAGAAAAGGGAAACGACCGTTACCCGCAATCAAACCTATTGCTTTAGCCATATGATCGCCCTAGGACAGCTTTCAATAAAAAGATCAGCCGCAAATGCCCCGCTCGGACTTTTCTAAAAATTCCACCAGGGCCTGCAGCGAAGAAGAATTTTGAGGGATTTCTTTTTTTAACTGCTGGATCACATTTTTCAGGATAAGTCCCGACTTGAAAACGATCTTGAAGGCCTTTTTGATGTTCGCTTTTTCTTCTTTTGTGATCCCGGCACGGTCCAGCCCGACCGAATTGATCCCATAGGCCTTTGCGGGATGTCCGTCCACCATCATGAACGGCGGGATATCCTGAACCACTTTTGAACATCCACCGATGATCGCGATCTTCCCGATCCGGACAAATTGATGAACCGCACTTAATCCGCCGATGATGGCCTTATCTTCAACGATCACATGTCCGGCAAGCGTCGCGTTATTGGCCAACGTTGTCCCGTTCTGAACAATGCAATCATGCGCAATGTGCGCATACGCCATGATCAAATTATCATCTCCGATCTCCGTGGCGGTCCCGCTTTTTGTGCCGGGATTGATCGTCACATATTCACGGATCTTATTCCGGGAACCGATGCGGAGATAACTGATCCCCCCATCGTATTTCTTGTCCTGGGTCCGGCTCCCGACCACCGCCCCCGTAAAGACCTCATTCTCCGCACCAAGAGTCGTATGCCCTTCGATCGTTACGCGAGCGCCGATCTTTGTCCGGTCTCCGATCTTGACCGTTCCTTCAATAATGGAAAAAGGACCGACCTCTACCCCTTCGCCGAGTTCCGCATCCGGGTGAACGATCGCTGTAGGATGGATGATTACCGATCGACGACTGCGAACTTCACTTCCGCTTCGCATACAAGATTATCCTTCACGTAGGCCTTCCCCGAACATTGGCCGAATTTAGCCCGTTTTTTGACCACTTCCACTTCCATCCGAAGCTCATCGCCCGGATGAACGGGATTGCGCCATTTCACGCTGTCCACGCTCATAAAATAAGCGATCTTATCACGGTTATCCGCCTCGCTCAGCATGATCACCCCGCCAACCTGAGCCATCGCTTCAACGATCAAAACCCCGGGCATCACGGGATGACCGGGAAAATGTCCCTGAAAAAAATAATCGTTCATCGTAACC
>CAYQTU010000005.1:6453-17877 GCA_964420575.1 uncultured bacterium | reverse complement strand
GCTTGAAGCCGGTGGCACGGACTCCCGGTTCAAAATTCTCGACCCGGTCCACAAAAAGGAACGGATAACGATGGGGAATGATCTTTTGGATTTCTTCGACATGGAGCACTTTAGGAAGAGGCTCCGGCAATATTTGTTTATTCATCACAAGTTTCCTCACAAGTTCTAGATTCAAGGCATGACCGCTACGGGAAGCAACGACATGACCCCGAATGAATTTCCCGAATAAAAAAAGGTCGCCGAGAATGTCCATCATTTTATGGCGACAAGGTTCATTATCAAAACGCAGCGTATTTCCGATCGGCTGATTTTTTTCAAAGATCAGCGTATTGGAGGGATTCGCCCCTTTTCCGAACCCTTGCGCCAAAAGAAGCTCCGCTTCCTTCTTCAAGCAGAACGTGCGCGCAGGCGCTAATTCTCTCTCAAAGATCTCCGGCACGACCGGTAAGGAGAGGTACTGGTCGCGAAGATCTTCATCATGATAGCTCAGGGTATAGGAAATCGAGAAGGCCGGTGCAGGCAACAGCATAATGGCCTGATCCCCGTGATCGACCACAACAGGTTCCCGGACCTCAAAAAACTGACGTTCTGCGTTCTGTTCTTCTAATCCTGCTTCAAGAAGCCCCCGGGTAAATTCAATAGCGCTGCCGTCCAGCCCCGGGACTTCTTCACCATCGATCTCAACTAAAGCATTATCCACGCCTAAACCGTGAAAGGTCGCCATGAGGTGTTCGATCGTATGAACAAGACCTGCGCCGACCGCTAAAGCGGTTTGCCGCATTTCATTGGCGCGGACATTCTCAACAGACGCCTTCACCCTCAAACCGGGGTCCAGATCCACCCGGCAGAACAGAATGCCGGCATTTTCCGCTGCCGGTCCGACCCGGAGAGTGACTTTGCGTCCGGTGTGGAGTCCGCTTCCTTCAAAGGTAACGGTTTTTTTAAGCGTTCTTTGCTTCATGGCCTAGGGATTTAAGCTTTTTTATATTTCTTTGCCAGTTCTTTGGTGACATCCGCGGTCACATCAAATTTCTTGTTCTGGAAAAGAAGAACTCTTTTGTTCAGAACAAGATCATAACCATTCTGGGTCCCATAAGCCTGGATCACCGCGTCGATATCCTGAAAGATCTCGCGAACGGCCTTGTCGCGTTGTTCCCCAAGCTGACGACGCGTTTCACGGTCAAAATCCTCGAGCATGCGTTTCTTTTCAATAAGCTGTTCTTGTTTCGCTGCGCGCGCATCCGGAGCCAAAAGGGCCAGTTCATCTTCCGCCGTGCGGATCGTATTCAGCATTTCATTGCGTTCTTTTTCTTTAGCTTCGCCGATATTCTTCAAAACCAGGTCTTGATCCTTGGTTTTTTGATAATTGTCAAAAACCTCGGCAACATCCACATAAGCGATCTTCATTTCAGCGGCAAAAGCCGGTATGCAAAACATCCAAATCATTGCTCCTAAAACAACCCCTGCGATCATTTTCCGATTCATTGTATTCTCTCCTTTTTTAAAAAATTAAAGCGGGCGTAAGACAGTCCGATCAAAAACTTCTGCTGATGCTGAATTCAAAACGGCCGTTCTTATTTTCGGTATCGCGGTTCACAAACGGGAAACCGTAATAGAAGGCAAGAGGACCTAAGGGGGTCTTGACCTTGAGACCGGGGCCAGCGCTCATCGCGATATCCCCAAAATCCACATTGTATTTGTCTTTATTCACATGGCCGGCATCCACAAATACCACGCCGCGGAACATGGACAGATACGGCAATGGAAAACTGTAATCCAAATTAAAGATCGCCATGGTTTCTCCGCCGATCGGATTATCATTTTCCTTAGGCCCAACGCGGCGATAACCATACCCGCGAACGGTCCCTAACCCGCCGGCAAAGAAACGGTCATAAACAGGGACTTCCGGAGAACTGCTGAAAGCCTGGGAAGTGCCTAACCGCACTTGAAGTTCGATCATATGCTTCTTCAAGAAAGTAACATATTCTGAATAATTGGCGCGCAAGGTATAAAAATCCTGATCTCCGCCGAGAAAACTCCCGACCAATTCTCCGCTGAAGCCGAGCGTACGCCCTTTCGTGGGGTTAAACACGTTATCGCGGTTATCAAAACTGGTAAAGGTCCGAAGGCGGGAAAGCCAGTTGGATCCATCCGAACGTTTGACGATCGACGGGGCATCGTCCGGGATCTCTGTTAATTTCACACGCTCAATCGTATAGCCGCTGCCTAAGCGGAACACATCCTTAAAAAGCCTGGAAAACGCCGTGCTAAATCCAAGTCTGCTTTCTTTAAAATCAACATTGTTCTTTTCGCGAATCGTGTCATAAAAATCCGTGGACCAGGCGATCGGTTTGTTAAAAAGATAGGGCTCCACAAAACTCACCGAATAATCCTGGTTCTTCACACCTAATTGAGCGCGGATCGATAACGATTGTCCGCCTCCCGTAAAACGGGGCCAATTAAAAATATCAAAATTGCGCTGCGCGATTTCGACGAATCCCATAAAGCTGTCGATAGAACTGACGCCGCCTCCGAGAGAAAGTTCTCCGGTCCTTTTTTCTTTAACGCGCCAGACCAGGTCCTTGCGGTTCACCGCAGCTTCGGAAGGTTCGGTATCGTAGGTAACCTCTTCAAAATAATTCAGATTTTCCAGACGCTGTTTGGATTTCTCGATCTTTTTGCCGTCAAAACGTTCTCCGGGGCGGATCCTGAGTTCGCGCCGGATCACTTTATCGCGGGTCTTCGTGTTCCCGCGGATGACCACTTTCTCGACAAAATAAAGATCCCCTTCCTGGATCTCATAAGTGATATCGACCTTGCCGGTCTCATGGTTCAAATTCACTTCAGGAAGGATGCGGGCATCGATATAACCTTCCATCGAATAGAACATTCTGAGTTTTTCGATATCCTGGGCAATATTGACCTGAGAATAGGTCAGCCCGGGAAGCATTTCAAGCTGCTGCCAAAGTTCGGATTCTGGAAAAAGAGAGTTGCCTTTGAATTTGATCTCTCCGGTCACATAGTGCTTGCCTTCTTCGACCTTGATCGTGATAAAGATCTGATTCTTCTCACGGGCATAATCGAACTCGGGGACAACCTTTACGTCCAGATAACCTTCTTTTTGATAAAAAAAGGTGATCTTCTCAAGGTCTTTCTCAAAAACATCTTCTTTAAAAGCTCCGGAGTAGAACCATTTCTTTTCTTTGGTCTTCATAAGACCGGTAAGCTGCCGGGGCTTGAAGGACTGGACACCTTCAAAGCGGATGCTTTTGATCTTAAACTTTTTTCCTTCGGAGATCTTGATCGCAACAATCGCTTCTTTAGTTCCTGGATCGATCTTCACATCGGTCGCGATATCAACAAAACGGAACCCTTTGTTGGCATAAAGTTTCCGGATCTCCTCCTCGCCCTTTTTGACCGCTTTACGGTCAAGGATCTGGCCTTCGATCACCCCCAGGCTCTTGCGCAATTTATCTTCCTTAAAAACCGTATTCCCTTCGAGCGTGATCTGTTTAATGATGGGCTTTTCATCCACGACCACAACCAATTGATAGCCATTGGGTTGTTCTTCGATATCGATCCGGAGATCATCAAAAAACCCGGTCCCATAAAGACGTTTGATATCTTCATTAATGACAGCTTGTTTGAGTTCCAATCCGGGTTTTGATCGGATCTTGCTCAAAATCGTATTCGTGCTCACGATCTTATTGCCCCGGACTTCAATATTCGTGATGGTTTTCACGACGGGTTTTGCGACTGAAGGAGCCGCCGGAGATAATGCCGCGGGTTTTTTAACGGCTTGAACGGGTTCTGAAGATTTGCTTTCTGATGCCCCGGCCGTTGGGCTCTGAAGAGCTTCCGAAGAAGTTGTCACATTTTGCTCTTCAGAAAATGCGAGAGGGATCTGGCAAAAAGCGACCGCAAAGCAAAGAAGACCTATGAAAAAAGACCTCATTCTACTTCCTCCGTTCGGTAAAATTCGGGATTGTCAAAACGCGTCCACTCTTTCAAGAACACCAGCGGGATAGATCCCGTAGGCCCGTTACGCTGTTTGGCAATAATCGCCTCGGCCTTGTTTTTATTCTCTTCGGTTGGCTGATAATACTCTTCTCGGAAGAGAAAAACAACAACATCTGCATCCTGTTCGATCGCTCCGGACTCGCGAAGATCCGAAAGCTGGGGCCGGTTTCCTGTCCGTTGTTCTACCGCTCGCGAAAGCTGGCTTACGGCAATGACCGGGACTTTAAGTTCACGGGCCAGAGCTTTCAACGACCTCGAAATTTCAGAGATCTCTTGCTGACGGCTTTCCGTGGCTTTAACCCCCTGCATCAGCTGCAAATAATCGATCACAATAAGCTGAATATTATGTTTCATTTTTAAGCGTCGTGCTTTTGCCCGGATCTCAAGCACCGTTTGCCCGGGCGTATCATCGATAAAAATAGGGGCTTCGGAAAGTTTACCGGCCGCACTGGTCAATTTCGGCCAGTCTTGATGAGAGAGATAACCTGTCCTGACTTTTTGAGCATCTACCCGCGCATGAGAGCAGAGCATCCTTTGCACAAGCTGTTCTTTGCTCATTTCCAATGAAAAAATGGCTACGGGTTTTTTCAGATTGATCCCGACGTGTTCGCAGATCGCCGTTGCAAAAGCGGATTTCCCCATGGAAGGGCGCCCGGCAATGATCACCAGGTCCGACGGTTGAAGCCCGGCGGTCTTCATATCAAATTCATGGAACCCCGAAGCCACTCCGGTGATATGTTCTTTGCGCTGGAACAGCTGGTCGATGGTCTCCATGCTTTCATGGATGATCTCTTTGATCTGATACGCTTTCCCTTCGACTTGGTCCTGACCGATATCAAAGATCATCTTTTCTGCGTTATCGATCATCCCCTTCGCATCGGTATCGGATTCTAAACTGTTTTGGACGATCTGGGTCGCGGATTGGATGAGTTTACGTAAAAGAGCTTTTTCTTTAACGATATGCGCATAATGTTCAATGTTGGCGGCTGTGGGGACCACCGTGGTCAGTTGCGTTAAATAACTGACGCCGCCGATCTCTTCCAGTTGTTTATGTTTTTTAAGCTCTTCCGAGACGGTCACAAGGTCTACGGCGTGATTCCGTTCAAAGAGAGAGACCATAGCGCTAAAGATATTTTGATGACGGAGATCGTAAAAATAATCCGGTTTTAAGATCTCGATCGCTTTGGCAAGGGCGTTTTCTTCGAAAAGCATGGCGCCGAGGACACTCATTTCGGCTTCCCGGCTTTGGGGAGGGACTTTCTCGTAAAGATTAACCGTTGTTTGTGAATCAGCCACAGGAACCTCGGAACAAACTGATTAAAATGCCGTCCTTATTGTCCTAAAAAGATCAGGCCTGACGTACAAGGTCTACTGTTAGACGCACTTTCACTTGAGGATAAAGCTCCAAGTCCACTTGGTGCGCACCTAAAGATTTCAAAGGCTCACGGAGACGGATCTGCTTTTTATCAAAGGTATAGCCTTTTTGGGCCAAGGCCTCACGAAGATCTTCAGCGGTCACGGACCCGTAAAGCTTATCGCCTTCGCCGGCACGGACTTCCATATCGATCTTTAGGTTCTGAAGCTCTTTAGCTTTCAGTTCTGCAGCTTCTTTTTCTTTGGCTTTTCGGGCAGTGCTGCGGACCTTTTGATCCTCAAAAAATTTCTGGTTAGCGCGCGTCGCGGGGATCGCAAGATTCCTCGGGATCAAAAAGTTCCGGCCAAATCCTTCCCGGACCCGGACCACATCCCCTTTTTTACCGACATCGGCAACGTCTTGAATCAGCAACAATTCCATACCTAAACCCCTTTCATCCCTTCGAAGATCTTTTTATGAAATCTTTTTTAAATCGCCTGGAAAGACAAAAGCCCCGCATGGCGGGATTTCTTGATCAGACGGGTCAACGCCCTTTGATCTTTTGCGCTCAATCGCGTGATTCTCCGCGGAAGGATCTTTCCCTTTTCGGTCAGATATTTCGAAAGGGACTCTACATCTTTATAATCCAACGGAGGAAGTGTCCGACGGCTTCTTTTGCGCATAATACGCGGACCGCCGCCAAAGGAACCCGGCGCTTTTTTATCGGAAGCATTCCGCGTTCTTGCATTTCTTTTATTAAAAGGTTTTCTTGCGGGAAAAGGTGGTGTCATGAAAAACTCCTGTGATTAAAATGGGATTTCTTCGTCCGGCTTCAATTCATCTTGAGAAAGAGGCGCCGCGTCTTTCTTGCCTGCAACGGGACCTTCCGGGGCTTCAAAGATACTGTCATCAACATCCATGGTCGGGACTTCCCCGGCATCCGCGCGAGATCCGCCTTTAGAAAGGAACTGGACATTCTGAGCGATCACTTCCAATGCGGAACGCTTCGTCCCGTCCGTAGCATCCCAACTGCGGCTTTGAAGGCGGCCTTCCACAAAGACCGGGCTTCCCTTTTTGAGATATTCATTGCAAACTTCCGCCCGCCTTGCCCAAACCACGACACGGATAAAGCTCACATCTTCTTTTTTTTCTCCGGAGGGGGCATTATAAGTGCGGTTAACGGCAATAGTGAAAGTGGTCACCGCCTGACCGGAGGGAAGATAACGCAACTCCGGGTCCCGGGTCAAATTCCCGATGAGCAGAACTTTATTCAGACTTGCTGCCATAGATCTCCTTTAAGCGGCCGGGGTAGGCTCTTTTTTTGATCCCGTCAATGTCGCGATCGCTTTGGCCTTTTTAGGGTCCTGGACGGTGATCATGTATTTTAAAAGCGCTTCTTGAAGTTCAAGATCTTTGCGAAAATCCTGCATCCGGGAAGAGTCCATCTCAAAATCAAAAACATAAACTTTTCCGTCACGCGACTTTGCGAGAGGATGCCCGAGCGTTTTTTTGCCTAATTCGTTCTTGTGGAGGATCTTGCCTTGGAATTTTTCGATCCACTTTGCGGCATCCGTTCCATAGTCTTTATCCCCTTCTGCGGGAAAAATAAATAAACCTTCGTATTTTTTCATTCTGGACTCCTTAATAAATTAATAAAATGATAAATGCTTTCTTTTTTGTAAGACAATACTGCAGAAGCACTTATGAAGTTTTTAAGGCCATGGTTGCCCTAAAAGGATTTACACTGTAACATAAATACTTTGCTTCCGCAAGAGAAGTTCCAAGGACTATTTTCCTCTACAATTCTGTAGCATTGACCCGGCTCATGGCCTTATCAAAAGGTTCTGAAACCCATAGCCGGCACGCTTCGACCCCTTTTTCCAAGAGACCGCTCATTTTCTTCTCTTCTTTAGGATGAAAGGGAGAGAGAACATATTCCCGGAGCCCCCCTTCACCGCAAACGGATGAAAAATCTTTCCCTTCAGGAACTCCGATCCCGATCCGTAAACGCGGATAATATTGGTTTCCCAATCGATCTTCGATCGACCCTAGGCCATTATGCCCGCCGGAACTCCCTTCCGGTCTTAATCTGAACTTCCCGAAAGGAATGGCCACATCATCCACAACGATCAGAATGTCTTTCAGGGATTCGATCTTGAAATAAGCAACCAAAGCGACCACCGCTTCTCCCGACAGGTTCATATAGGTCAAAGGATAAGCCAGGGAAACCTGTTGGCCTTCCCATTCCAGCGAGGCCACAGCCGCCTGCAAAGATCTTTTAGAAGAAAACTTGATCTTTTCTTTTTCGGCGATCATTTCAATAATATTCCGGCCGATATTGTGGCGGGTCTTCGCATACTCCTCGCCGGGATTTCCCAACCCCACGATCAACTTCATAAGGATGTGCCGTCCTTTTGGAAAACGATCATGAGATCTTTACGATCACTTGGCGTCCTTCGCCGGAGCCGCAGCGGGCTTTGCAGCCGCTGGCGCCGCGGCAGGTTTTGCCGCGCCTTCTTCGCCTTCTTTCTCTTTCTTGCCTTTCTCGATCACTTCAGGCTGTGCCGGCCCTTCTTCCTCGGTTGTTTTGACTTCTTCCTGACGCGGCGGATGAAGCGCAACGACCACTTCTTCGGGATCAAAAAGACATTTCACGCCTTCGGGAAGCGGTAATTGCTTTGCATGAATCGCATCGCCGATCTTCATCTCTTTGACATCGATCTCGATCTTTTCAGGGATCTGCGTCGGCAAACACTCGACTTCGATCTCACGGTGCACCAGGTCCAGAACCCCTTCCTCTTTAACCCCGATGGCTTCATCGGCATGTTTTAAGACCGCGGGAACTTTTACGGTGATCTTTTCCGTCATGGAAATAACCATAAAATCCACATGATCGATCTGGTCCGTGATCGGATTGTGCTGAATATCCTTGATCCGGCAGGTCGACTCTTTTAATTTCACCCCTTCCACCTGAAGGCTGACCATCACGTTCGCACCCGCCTTGGTGTGAAGGATGCGGCTGAGCGCGCGCTCAGAGACTTCGAGCGATAACGGCTTCATGCCGTGCCCGTAAACAATCGCGGGGATCGTTTCAGCGCGTCTTAATGCGCGGGCCTTCCGCTGGCCGGTCGTGGTTCTTGGTTTAGCTTGTAAATCAACTGTTTTCATCGAAAAATCCTCCTTAAGGTCATCAATGCGTTGGTTTGTTTTGAATTAAGCTTCGACTCCTGAACTGAAAAAAAGCGTGCTGATGGATTCATTGTAATGGATCCGGTAGATCGCATCCGCCAGAAGCGAGGCGATCGACAACTGGTTGATCTTTTTGATCCTCTTTTCTTTAGAAAGAGGGATGCTGTTCGTCACGATCAATTCTTTGATCACGGAATCCTTGATCCGTTTGACCGCAGGTCCGGCAAGCACCGGATGAACGATCAGGGCATAAATGTCCAACGCCCCGAAACTCTTTAAGGCCTTAGCGGCTTCCACGAGCGATCCGCCCGTCGAAATAAGGTCATCCACGATCACCACATTCTTGTTGGCAACGGAACCGATAATGTGCATCACATGGGTCTTGGCCGCATCTTCCCGGCGTTTGTCCACGATCGCAAGATTGCATCCGAAGAGTTTGGCATATCCGCGCGCCATTTTGATCCCGCCGACATCCGGCGAAACAACCACCAGATCTTTGACTTTTTTCTTTTTAAAATACCCGCCGAGAACATTGATCGAGTAAAGGTGATCCACCGGGATGTCAAAAAACCCCTGGATCTGTCCCGCATGAAGATCCATGGTCAGCACGCGGTTCGCTCCGGCGCTTACGATCAGGTTCGCCACAAGCTTGGCCGTGATCGGAACACGCGGACGGTCTTTGCGGTCCTGACGGGCATACCCGAAGAACGGAAGCACTGCCGTAATACGCTTCGCAGAAGCACGGCGTGCCGCATCGATCAAGATCAAAAGTTCCATCAGGTTTTCGTTCGGCGGCGTACAGGTCGACTGCACGATAAAAACGTCTTTCCCGCGGATGTTGTCACGGATCTGAAGCTGGATCTCCCCTTCCGGGAAACGTCCGAGCATCACATCGCCGACCGGGATCCCCAGATGTTTGGCGATCTCTTTTGCGAGTTCTGGATTAGAATTTCCTGCTAATAAAACCATGTCACCGTTTTTTCTATGATGGATCTTTGGCATAAAAAGCACCTTACCTTTTCTTTTTATTTTTAACTGCCTGCGCCGGGACCCCGACCACGACATCCCCTTTTTTGACCCGGGTCTTCGGGATCACCACAGAACCCGCCCCGGTCCGGACCTCATCCGGGATCTCCACGGGAGCCACAAGCACCGTATTCGAACCGATAAAAACTTTTTTTCCGATCTTGGTCTGATGTTTCTTTTTTCCGTCAAAATTCGCCGTGACCGTTCCGGCCCCGATATTCGAACCTTCTTCGATCGTCACATCCCCGAGATAAGCAAGATGTTTGGCAAAAACTTTTTTTCCGATCTTGGCGCGCGCCACTTCGACAAAACTCCCGATCACGCTCTCATCACCGATCACCGCACCTTGTCGAAGCTTGGCAAATGGTCCGATCTTACAATCGTCACCGATCTCCACCCCGGACTCCATATAACACCAAGGATAGATCACCGTGCCTTTTCCGATCTTGACCCCGGGAGCGACAAAAGTCTGTTCCGGCGCCATAAAAGTCACACCGCGTTCCTGGTGTTTTTCGATCTCACGTTGGTTGATCTTTTGAGTGACCATAGCCAGATCTTTCTGGGAATTGATCCCTTGCCCTTCACAAGCATCCGCAAGCGGGAACGCTTCTACACAATAGCCTTCTTCGCGCAGGATCTCGACCGTATCCGTCAAATAATACTCACCCTTGCGGTTCTCCTGCCCGACGCGTTCAAGCGCTTCAAATAAAACTTTGGTGTCAAAAAGATAGATCCCGGTATTCACTTCCCGGATCTCACGCTCATCTTCCGTTGCGTCCACTTCTTCGCGGATCGCCAGGAATTTTCCTTCTTCGCGAACGATCCTCCCGTACCCCGCCGGGTTATCGTGAAAACAGGAAAGCACGCTGACATGCGCCCGCGTCTTTTGATGAGCTTCGCAAAATTTCCTGACCGTTTCAAGCTTCACAAGCGGCATATCTCCCGGCCAGATCAGGACCGGACCTTTGGTGTTCTTTAAAGCCGCTTTCGCCATGAGCACCGCATGCCCTGTGCCTTTTTGTTCCCGCTGAAGCACAGTAGTTGCATTGTAATTTTTCAAAAAACAACGGACCGCTTCCGCCTGATGGCCGATCACCACATGGGTCCGGTCACTTCCCGCTTGGCGGACCGTATCCAGCACATACCCCAGGACCGGAAGACCGAACACTTCATGAAGGACCTTCGGCAGGTCCGAACGCATCCGCGTCCCTTTTCCGGCTGCAAGCACGATCGTTTCCATCGCCGCCTTATCCTTTGATCCCAGTCAGCTTGATCCCTTCAACAAAGAACCGCTGATTGAACATAAAAACAATAAGAATGGGCAGGATCATCATCATGGTCGCCGCCATGAGAAGCGTCCAGTCCGTATTATGCAATCCCTGGAAATAAGCCAACCCGACCGGCAACGTGTATTTCGTATGCGTATTCACCACGATCAAAGGCCACATCAAGCTCATCCATGACCCCATGAACGTAAAGGTCGTCAGCGTAGCAAGCGCCGGTTTGGAAAGCGGCAGAATAATATGCCAGAAGATCCGGACATACGAACACCCGTCGATCTTGGCCGCATCTTCCAGATCTTTCGGCAAAGTCAAAAAGAACTGCCGCAGCATAAACGTCCCGTACGCCGTAAAAATCCCGGGCAGGATCAGCGCTTTATAAGTATCCACCCACCCCAGGTTCCTGAGCAGGATAAAGACCGGGATCATCGTGACCGCTCCGGGGATCATCATCGTCGCTAAATATCCCAAGAAAAGTTTTTCCCGGCCGGGAAAATTCAAACGCGCAAAAGCATAAGCAGCCATAGCGCTCGTGGCCACTTGTCCGAACGTGAT
>CAYQTU010000005.1:0-6443 GCA_964420575.1 uncultured bacterium | reverse complement strand
TGCAAACACTGACCATGATCGAATTCAAATAGAACATCGCGAACGGCACGGTCTTGCTCTGCCAAACCTTCAAATAATTCTGCCAAACAAAACTTGTCGGGATCCACTCTTTCCACCAGACCTTATCATAGGCAAAGACCTGATCGGCTTCTTTCAAAGAAGTGGAGATCATCCAAAGAAAAGGCGCGACCATACTGACCGCTCCGAAAATAAGCAGAAAATAAAGAAGTCCTCTCTGGAGTATCTTTTTCCACGGAGCAGCCGGCTTGATTTCTATAACACCGGCAAGGATCTTGCTCTTCAGAATTTCTGAAGAGCTTTTTTTATTCTCCTCCGCACTTTCTTCTTCGTCAAAATAATCCCGGCTTACCATGATGGTCGGTCACCTTTATGTGTAATGGACGTTCTTCCCGTAAAAACGCCAGCCCAAAAGCGTAAAGATCAAAATAATAAGAAAAAGCACCCAAGAGATTGCCGCGGCATACCCCATGCGGTACCAATTAAACGCATAACTCCAAATATAATAAATGATCGTCGTGGTCGAGCCGTTCGGCCCGCCGCCAGTCATCATGTACGCCTGTTCAAAACCGGCTTGGAAACCTCCGATCAAGCTCATGATCGCAATAAAGAACGTGGTCGGTGAGATCTGCGGCCAGGTAACCGCCCAGAATTTCTGCCATCGGTTCGCACCATCCACTTCAGCCGCATCATAAAGGTCCCTCGGCACTCCCTGCAATGCCGCAAGATAAAGCACCATGTTGCTGCCTCCGACGCTTTGCCAGACGTTCATGATAATGAACGCGGGTTTGGCCCAGGCCTCATCCGTCAGCCAGTTCGGGCCCTGCAGCGTCAGTCCGATCGTTTTCCCGAATTGACCGATCATCATATTGAAGATCCCGAAATTCGGATTATAGATCAACCGCCATAACATGAAGATCGCGACCCCCGAACAGATCGTCGGCAGGAAATAAACGGTCCGGAAGATCACCGTTCCTTTTAACCCCTGGTTCAAAGCGATCGCCAAAAGAAGCGAGCCCGCCATGCTGATCGGAATGGCCGCCATCAAATAAACCGTATTCCAGCAATATTTCCTGAAAAAAGAATCTTTAGCGAGATCGATGAAATTCTCGAGCCCGACGAACTGGGGTCCGCCGGATAAAAGGTCCCACCGGAAAAAGCTCAACCCCAAAGAAGCCAAGACCGGCAGTGAGGTAAAAACCAGGAAGCCGATCAAATTCGGCGCTAAAAAGGCATACGCCGAAAGCACTTCTTTGGTTTTATCCTTCAACATCCCGTTCTTCATTTTCTCCCGATCTCAGTTAAATCTGCGCTACAGTCGTTCCACAGGGGTAAAACTGCCCGGCCTGGACTCGAACCAGGAATCTTGCCTCCAAAGGGCAGTGTGATATCCATTTCACCACCGGGCAATGACTTGATCCTAAAAAACTTACCCTTCGTAAGGGTCTTCTTCCTCCCGGCTTCCGGGATGATTCGGCACATGTTCCATGTGCGCGTTATAAGCTTTCAATACTTCCTGCTCGATATAATCACGGAACTCGGCCGTGATCGGATGCGCAACATCCCGGTGTTCGTCTTCTTTGATCTTGCGGGAAGGCATCACCACAAAAAGCCCTTTGGAACCTTCGATCACTTTAAGCCCGCGGACCACAAAGCAATCATCAAAGGTGATATTGACAAAGGCGCGTAATTTATTATCGTTATGGGTCTTAGGGAAAACGCGAACTTCCGTGATCTTCACTGTAGCCTCCGTTCTCTCTTGTATTACAAAGAGTGACAAATCACTTTCCGAAAAGGAATGGGGTATCCTTTTAATTTCCGCGTTAAATCGCTGGCTTCCCGCCGGCTGGACAATACTGCAAAAACGGTCGGCCCGCTTCCCGTCATATGGACAAAAGGCGCGCCTGCGTTTTTTAATTTTGCAATGGCTTTTGCGATGGATGGTCTCAGATAAAACGCTGAGGACTCCAAATCATTGCGTACAAGCTCTGCAGCTTCCCGAATCCTCTTTTTTCCAAAAAAATAGCAGAGGATTCTAGCAATCCGCTTCTCCTTTGTCAAGGAAAGGGGTTTCCCCTTCCCGCAGAGGTTTTGATAGACTTTTTTTGTATTAAGTCCTTGATCTGAAAGAAGTAACAAAAACCAGAGCCGGCTCCGGCAAACGGTCTTCTGCATCTTTTCGCCGATCCCCCACGCCAAGGCCTGCGGGGCTTGTACAATGAAGAATGGCACATCCGCTCCGAGCTCTTTCCCGAGGGCAAGCAGTTTTCTTTGAGAGATCTTGAGACGGCAAAACGTTTTCATCCCGAGGAGGAAATGCGCAGCATTGCTCGAACCTCCCCCGAGCCCTGCGCCTAAAGGGATCCGCTTGGTCAAACGGACGGAAAATCCGTCCAGACCGGGAAAGCGTTTTTGTAAAAGACGGTAAGCTTTAGTGATCAGGTTCCCTTCGCCGGTCTCCAGATCCTTACGGTTTGCCGTCAGCTTGAACCCTTGGGAGATCTTCCGGATCGTGATCGTGTCCGCCAGAGAAATGCGGTGGAAAAGCGTAACGAGATCATGATAGCCGTCGGGACGCTTCCCGAGGATACGGAGATGGAGATTCAGTTTGGCAGGACTTTGGATCGTCAAGGTTTTCATGGTCTTTTATCCGGATAAAGACAAAAGACCAAAGATTAAAGCCAAAACCTGAAAAAGCTTTGACCTTTAATCTTTGGTCTTCGGTCTCAAGTCTTTGGTCTTTTTTACGACCAATCCTTTTTCTTATGACGGTGCTTGCGCAATTTTTTCTTACGCTTATGCTTGTTCATCTTTTTCTTGCGCTGTTTACGAGCCCAAGGCATGAAGAAATCTCCTTTGATTTATTGGATCACGTTTAAGGAATTACTTTATTCAGCGGGTATTCGATGATCCCGGTCGCTCCGGCCTTTTTCAGGGCGGGGATCAGTTCCCGGACCACGGATTCGTCGATGATCGTTTCCACATCCAGCCAGTTCTTGTCGGTCAGATTTGCGATGGTCGGCTTTTTCATGGCCGGCAGAAGCCCGAGCACTTTATTCAGGTTCTTTTTCTCGACGTTCATTTTCAAACCGACTTTTTCCTGCGCGCGCATCGCCCCTTCCAGCAGAAGGATGAGCGTTTCCATCTTGTGCTTTTTCCAGGGGTCCTGGATGCTTTTTTTGTTCGCGATGAATTTCGGGATCGACACGATCACCGTATCGATGATCTTAAGTTTGTTCGCGCGGAGACTGGACCCGGTTTCCGTGGCTTCCACGATCGCGTCCGCGAGTTTCGGCGGTTTGGCTTCGGTCGCGCCCCAGGAAAATTCCACTTCCGCGTTCACCTTGTTCTTTTTGAGGTAGCGTTTCGTGACATTCACGAGTTCGGTCACGACCTTTTTCCCCTGCAGGTCCTTCACGCTTTTGAAAGAAGACGATTCATGCACGGCCAAAACCCATCGGACCGGGTTGGAGGTGCGCTTGGAATATTGAAGCTCGCAGAGTTCGGCCACATTGGAATCGTTCTCCACGATCCAGTCATGCCCGGTCAAGCCGCAATCCACGATCCCGTCCTCGACATAACGCGACATCTCCTGGGGCCGGAAAAGCACGACTTCGATCTCCGGATCATCGATCGAGGGGATGTAGGAACGGGCGCTGACATTGATCTTGAAGCCGGCGCGTTTGAAAAGATTATAGGTCGATTCTTCGAGACTTCCTTTAGGTAATGCGATCTTGAGTTTATTCATAGGGAGCGGATTCTAACTTTTTGTCCTTTGAGTGTCAATAAGACTCCTTGCCGGTCACCCCTGATGCGTCCCTTTCTTATGATGGAGGATATTATGCTGGACCTTGGAAAACACCACGAAAATGACCAGCACAAGAAGGGTCGTAAAGATCGCAACTTTGAAAAGCCCGAGGCCGCACGCCAGTCCTACACCGCACATCGCCCAGATCCCCGCTGCAGTCGTCAGTCCTTTGACCCCGCCTTGCGGAGAACGGATGATCGCGCCCGCTCCGAGAAAACCGATACCCGTCACGACTTGCGCCGCGATACGGGAAGGATCCACATCCGCCGCTCCCTGATAGATCACAAAGATCTCGGTCGAAAGGATCATCATGAGCGCCGACCCCATACACACCAGGGTGTAGGTTTTGAATCCGGCTTCCTTGCCGTTAAATTCTCTTTCCAATCCTACAACCGCTCCGAGGATCGCCGCTAAAAGCAATTGAGTGAACATATCCAGATCCGCTCCAGAAAGTATCATCGTTTTCATGCCTCCTTATGAGATCATCAGTGCCGGGTCACCGGTCATATTAAGTTTCGACCGTTTTCCTTTTTGGTAAAGCTCCCATCCGCGCCGCGCGATCATGGCCCCGTTGTCCGTGGAAAATTCGAACGGCGGGAACCAGACCCGGATCCCCTTCGCGGAAGCATCCCGCGTCAATTTTTCGCGCAAATAAGAATTCGCGCTCACGCCGCCTCCCACCACAATCTCGGACACGTTTTTGAAACTGCACGCATCGATTGCTTTTTCCACGAGCCATCCGATCACCGCATGCTGAAAGCTTGCGGCAAGGTCTTCAGGAGGAGGTGCGTCCGGTTTTGGTTTCCCGGTCTTGAAATCCTGCAAAAGATAAAGGACCGCGGTCTTGATCCCGCTGAAGCTGAAGTCGAAGCGATGGGCGTCACGCCCGAGCGAAGTGCCGCGAACATTGGGGTCGCGGCTGAAACGGTCTTCCTGCTTCGGCCGAGTGAAATGAACCGCGCGCGGATTCCCTTGTTTTGCCAGCTTGTCGATCACAGGCCCTCCGGGATAACCGAGCCCCATGATCTTTGCGACCTTGTCGTACGCTTCCCCGACCGCATCATCCACCGTCTCGCCCAGGACATGGATCTTGCCTTTTTCGGAAAAGGTGAGCATCGTATGCCCGCCCGAGACCAGAAGCCCGATAAAACGCTTGGGAGCCGGATGTCCGAAAAAATTCGCGACCAGATGTGCTTCCATATGATTGACGCCCACAAACGGGATCCCGAGCCTGTAGGCCAGCGCTTTCGCGAAAGAGACCCCCACTAAAAGAGAACCGATGAGCCCGGGGCCCTGCGTGACCGCCACGAGGTCCAGATCCTTATCTTGGATCCCGGCTTCTTCAAGCGCTTCATGGAACACACATTCGATCTGTTCCATGCAGTGGCGCGATGCGATCTCGGGCACGACCCCGCCAAATTTTTTATGCCGGAAAAGGCTGGAAGAAACGACATTGGAAAGGATCCGGGAACCGTCTTTTAAAACGGCACAAGAGGTTTCATCACAGGAGGTTTCGATCCCCAGCGTGTATCTAGCTTTGGAGTTTTTTCTGGAGGATCTCATGGACGATCTTGGGGTTGGCTTTGCCGCCCGTTTCTTTCATGATAAAACCGACGAGGGCGCCGAGGGCTTTTTGTTTCCCGGCCTTAAATTCCTGGGCAGCGGCAGGATTCGCGGCAATCGCTTTTTCCACGGCCTTTTCGATCAGCCCGGTGTCCGAGACCTGCGTGAGGCCTTTTTCTTTCACGATCCCTTCGGCTTCTTTTCCGGTCTCGAACATCAGCGCAAGCACCTCTTTGGCGATCTTTCCGGAAACCGTTCCGTTCTCGATCAGTTTAAGAAGCCCGGCAAAGGTTTTGGGCGCAAGCGGGCAATCTTTCAGGCTGAGGTTTTTAAGGTTCAGCGCGGCCAAAAGCTCCGTCAGGATCCAGTTGCTCGCCTGCTTTGCGTTTACTTTCTCTTTCACGCACGCCTCGAAATATTCCGCGAGCTTTTTATCTTCCACAAGCGTGTAAGCGTCGTATTCCGGGATGCCGTATTCTTTCATGAAGCGTTTTGCGCGTGCCAAAGGAAGCTCGGGCAAAGTCTTCCGGACCGTTTCTACGGTCTCGCGCGCTAGCGTGAAGGGCACCAAGTCCGGCTCCGGGAAATAACGGTAATCGTGCGCTTCTTCTTTGGACCGCATGGAAAAGGTCGCGCCTTTGGCATCATTCCAAAGCCGCGTTTCCTGGACAATGGTTTCCTTGTCCTCAAGCCTCGCGGTCTGGCGCTCGATCTCGTACTGGATGGCTTTCTGCACCATTTTGAAGGAGTTCAGGTTCTTGATCTCGACCTTGGTGCCAAATTTTTCCTGCCCCACGGGGCGCACAGAAACGTTTGCGTCGCAGCGCAGGCTTCCCTTTTCCATATCGCAGTCGCTGACTTCTATATATTGAAGGATGGCCTTGAGCGCGGTGAGATAGTCGTACGCTTCCTGGGGGCTGCGGATGTCCGGCTCGGAAACGATCTCAAGGAGCGGTATACCGCCGCGGTTATAATCCACAAGACTCCCGTCCGCGATGCCTTCATGCAGGAGCTTCCCCGCGTCCTCTTCTAAGTGTGCGCGCGTGATCCCGAT
>CAYQTU010000004.1:40550-62245 GCA_964420575.1 uncultured bacterium | reverse complement strand
GTGCATTCCTTCGGGGATCCCTTGCGTTTTAGTAACATATAAACGAAAAGCGCGATAAGTCGCGATCCATCTGAAAAATTCCAACCATTTTCCGACCGAAAACGGCCCGCCCCGGCCAACACGCCAAAAAGTCTTTATAAAAAACCTTCGCCGCTCCCTATCCCATGTCAAAAGATAATAACCCAAGACTTTAAACAAGAGGCCGAGAAATTTCAGATCCAAACTTGCTCTTTTATGTTCTTTATTACGGTTCCGGAACCGGGAAAGCGCCACGACCAATCGGTCCGCATAAGCATCATACCGGTAAAGACACCGGCTCAGCCAGTTATAACCTTGATGGAGTTCCTCAAGGGTCATTTTTTTCGGTTTAAAATTACAATCCGAAGCGCCGTGACCGTTCATCTCCGTCCACTCCAGGTCCAATAAACGCCCTTCGGCTTCAAGGCGTTTAAGGAGCGGGGTTTTGGGAAGCGCCATTAAAGTCCCGCATGTGGTAAACGGGATCCCGAGTTCCTGCAAAAAATCAAATTGCTCTTTAAAGATTTGTTTGTCATCTGAATCAAAGCCCACGATCATTCCTGCCACAACGGAAATATGATAAGAATGGATCCGCTTGATATCCTCCAGGACATTTTCCCGTGTGTTCTGGATCTTCCCGGACTCCAGCAGACTTGCTTTTCGTGGAGATTCGATCCCGATAAAAAGTGAATAAAAATTAGCCTCTTGCAGCAATTCCAAAATATCCGGATGGTGAGCAACATTGATCGTCAATTCACAGGAAAATTCCAATGGGTACTCATTTTTCTTGGAATAATCCGCAAGCGCCTTTAAGAGCTCACGGGCGAACGGTAAATTCCCGATGAAATTGGCATCCCCAAAAACAATATAGTGAGCTCCCTGCTTGACGCAATGGTCCACTTCCGCAATGACCTGCTCAACGGTTTTGGTTCTCGGTTTCCGCCCGTCCATGATGATAATATCGCAAAATTCACAGTTGTGCGGACAACCCCGGCTAGTTTGAAGCGAGAACATATTGTACTGTTCGCCGCGGATCAGATCATAACGAGGGACCGGACTTTTCCGAATATCTACTTTTTCTTGAGACGCTACATACAATTCCCGGGCGCAATTTTTTTCAAAATCAAGAAGGAATTCAGGCCAGATCTCTTCGGCTTCTCCGACGATGCGGTAGTTTCCTTTCCCCTCAAAAGCCTCCGGGAAAAGACTGCAGTAAGGTCCGCCAAAAACCACCGGTTTTTTTCGTTTTTTAAACTCCGAAGCAATCTCCAAAGCCCGATGGTATTGAACATTAAAAGCTCCGATCCCGATCAGATCCGCATCCGTATCGAAGTTGATCTCTTCGACGTTTTCATCTGCGATTTCCACCGTCCAGGGCGCAGGGGTCAACGCCGCAACGGTCGCAATCCCGAGAGGGGTAGTTGAAAACTTCGTTCCCGTAAAACACTGAAGCCCTTCAAACGACCATATGGTCGGGGCAAATCGAGGGTTGATGAGATAGACCTTCAAAATAAACTTCCCTTCTTAATGATTCGGGATTTTGATCATTGCAAAAACGTTTCGGACTTAAGAAGCGAAAAAAGAAAGCGGAAAAACAGCACGGCCTCTTCAAGCATGGTCGCAACAACGCGGATATAATTGATCTTGAAGATCTTCCCTTCCTTCAAGGACGTGCGGACTTTACTCCAGAAGTAGCGCATGGGCATGCGCGTAAAAGTCAGATGATCATAAAAAATATTACACTTGGCCAGCCATAGCTGAAAACGTGAAGGGACACGGACGCGGGAAACCTCTTTTTTTTCTAGAGCTTCTGCCGCCCTTTTATAGAGCCCATACAGTTCATTGATGCGAAGATCCCGCCATTCTTTAGCGTATTGGGTCAGCCGGACAAGTTCTGAAATGACTTTTTCTTCAAGAGGGCGCCGGCTCCGCGTTGCCAGCCAAGCTTCTTCCAACTCTAAAGTTAATTTAAACCAACCTTTAAGTTCCTTGCAAACATCCATAAATCGCATTTTGAAATGCTGCCACCGATTCTGGATAGGATAACCCGCCCTGCGATCCGTACGGGGTTTTAAACGGACAAAACCATGGATCATGGGATGCCCTCCTTCAACTTGGAGGCTGTTCTTATACCAGATAAAATTGAAAAAGACGCCCCAATAATTCTCCTTATTCAAACTTCTTAAAATAGTTTTCATGTTCTCGGGGTGATAAAAACTCCGCCAAGCCGCTTCATAGGCCTCAAGCCAATCCCCAGGAGCCATCCGGGGATGGCGGAATGTTTCATGGAAAGTGTCGTAATTATTCAGGTCAGCGTCCCTGAACATGCCCTTTTCGAGAGCCTGTTTATAATCTATCGAACCCGGAAGCGGGGTCATCATAAAAAAAGAAGCCTGACCTGCTTTAAGCGCCAGCAGCTGTTGTATATCTTTTTTAACGGATTCAACCGTGTCCAAAGGAAATCCAATGATATAAGCCAAGTGGCAAATGATCCCTTTCGCCTGGAAAGCCTCAACTAAGTGCTTGAAATTTTCGATCTCATTCTGATTTTTTTTTGCGGCTTTCAGATTTTCTTGATTCAGGCTCTCCATCCCGATAAAAACCTGGGCGCAACCCGCGCGGGCAGCTTTTTCCACAAAATTGGGGACCAAATGGGATTGAGTATCCAACTGCATCATAAAAAGGATCGGGATTTTTTCTTTTTGACGTATCTCAATAAGCCCGTCAAAAATAGCCTCCCAATTTTTATTGCGGCAAAAATTATCATCCGTAAAAAAATAATGCGTGATGCCGTAACGATGGTAATCTTCGCGGATCTTATTTAAAACGAGTTGAGCGTCCCGGAACCTCATACGCCGGCCTTGGACGTTAATGACCGTGCAAAACGTACACCCGAAGGGACAGCCACGGCCGCAATCCAGGGTCCCAAAATGTTTGATCGCATAATGTTTATGAAGCTTGGGATGGATCTTCGGAAAAGGAGATTGTGAAATATCCGGAAGGTCATTTAAAAAGTTGTAAACGGATCCGAGACGGTCATGGAGAGCATCACAGAGGATCTTTTCCCAATGTCCGCCTTCAGCTTCACCCGCCACAAGAGAAGCTCCGGCATTCTTTAAAACAACAAGTTCCGGAGAGAGATCCGGTAAAGTAGAGATCACTCCGCTTACGTGAAACCCTCCGATCAGGACATCTACCCCTTTTTTTCTGAATTTTAGGGCAAGATCGGAAGCTCTAACGAACTGGTTAGTCTGAACTCCGACCAGGCAAACCAGGACTTTGGTCTTTGGAGAGCGGTTTTCACGAAAGATTTTCTTGAAAGGAATATTTTGGACGGTGTCATCAATGAGCTCAATATCCCATTTCAGGTCCTTACCTAGGATTTCCCGCTCCCGAACATCTTCGCTCAGTCCATACAGGCAGGATAAAGTATTACTGGGGAGGACCCCCCTCCAATAGCGGATAACATACCCTTCATCATCATACTTTGAGGGTTTGATCAGATAAAGGCGGAATCGCTCATACTTATGAGAAGGGTTTAAAACAGACTCCGCGCTTTCTGCGCCCGGCTGCTTTTCCGTAAAGGGACACTGCGTAGTTTGAACAGAATTCTCCTGTAGAGTCATAGCTGTGTATTATAGCTTATTCGACAGAGAACTACTAGAAATGCTTTTAAAACTCTATCCCGGGCTGAGCAGAGAGCCCGCGCTCAAAGGGGTGCTTGACGCATTTCATCACAGTAACAATGTCCGCAAAGCGCATTAAGACCGGAGGAGCCCCGCGGCCGGTAAGAAGGACATGTTGCCGGGGAGGTCTTTTCTTTAACGCTTTAATGACCTCAGCGGTTTCAAGGAATCTGTAATGGAGCGCGATATGGATCTCATCAATAACCAACAAAAAATAACTTGGATCATTTAAAACCTTAAGGCACCGAGACCAGGCTCGGCGAACAAGCTCACAATTGGTTTTAGCCGAATTTTGGCAAAGGAATTTTTTTCCATAATTCCAGATCTTTATTTTTTTATTTATCTTTTTGAAGACTTTTGTTTCTTGAGCTTTGCCTTTAAAAAATTGGACGATCGCCACTTTTTGGTTATGTCCAAGGGCGCGCAGAACCGCACCAAAAGCTGCTGTGGTTTTTCCTTTCCCTTCACCTGTATAGAGAAGCACTAAGCCTTTTCCCATGGCACAATATAAAATTCATCCTTTCTTTCGCTATATTTAGCTTTAATTCCATACGTTTGTTTTAAATTTTCGGCGGTCAACACCTCTTCGGGCGATCCTTTTGAAATGATCTTACCTTGATGCAACAAGATCAAGCGATGACAAAATCGCGCGGCCAGCGTCAGATCATGGAGAACAACAATCACGCCACGCTCGGTTGAAACAAAACGACTCAAAAGTTCCATCACTTGAAGGGCATGGGCAGGATCCAGCCCCTGAACGGGTTCATCAGCTAAAATAACCTTGGGATCTGTCGCTAAAGCCCGGGCAAGAAGAACAAGACTTCGTTCTCCTCCGGCTAAATGATCCACTGAACGGTCTGCTAAATGTCGGATGTCCGCATTTTGCATCACTTGTTCAATATGACGATCATCTTCCTCGCTGAGCTCTTGCCAGGGCATTAAATACGGTATGCGTCCTAGCGCAACAACACGTCTCACGCTGACCGGCCAATACACAACTTGTCCCTGAGGGAGATAGGCGAGCTCTTTAGCGTTTAATTTTGAGACCGTTCCGGAGTCCGGACGAAGAAGCCCGGCGAGAACTCTGAGCAAAGTGGTCTTCCCTGCCCCGTTCGGACCGACAAGCCCAAGAATCTCTCCTTTTTCAAGCGAGAGACTTACTTCTTCAAGCGCCTGAACGCCATCCAGTCGAACCGAAAGGTTTTTTGCTTCTATCCATTTCATAAAGACTTCTTTCTCATTTGAAAAATCAACAAAATGAAGAAGGGTGCCCCTAAAAGGGAGGTCAATACTCCGAGTTTGAGTTCGACGGTCACCGGAATGACCCGGACCATGATATCCGATAAAAGTAAAAGAATAGCTCCTCCCCAAGCGCTTACCCCAAGAAGTTTTCCGGGTTCATTTGAAACCCAAGGCCGCAAAACGTGCGGGACAATCAACCCTACAAAGCCTATGCTTCCACAAACAGAAACGGACGCTCCAACCGCCAACGCCGCTCCAAGGATAAGACGGAAACGTACCGCGTTCATCGAGATCCCCAGACTGAGCGCTGTCTCCTCTCCCAATGTTAAGGCATCCAACGCTCTCCGATCCCACAATAAAAGAGCCCATCCGATTATGATAAAGGGCAACACCAGCAAAACATGCGACCAGCTGCGGTCGGCTAAAGACCCCATTTGCCAGAACACAATATCCAATGCCGCATAAGGATTTGAGGAAAGATTCAAAGCAAGAGATGTTCCGGCAAATGCGATCATATTGATCGCTACACCGGCAAGGATCAGCGCTTGAACATTCGATATCAATCCGGCAAAAAGATACAAAACCCAAACCGAAAGAAAAGCCCCTAAAATCCCCCCGGCTGGGAGCGCCCATGAAAAGATAGAAGCAAGACCCGTATAAAAAACAAGAACGGCTCCCAATGCCGCCCCGCCCGTAACTCCCAAAATTCCGGGCTCCGCCAAAGGATTACGCAATAGACCCTGCATGGCAGCGCCTGCTAAACCCAATGTCGCCCCAACCAGCACTCCGAGAAGCGCGCGAGGGAAACGAATCTCCCAAAGCACCAACGAGGCATTGGATCTTCCGGTTTGATTCCAATCTAAAAGTGTTTGCCAAAAAGAGATTTTAGAAGCACCTAAACTGAGCGAACCCACGAAGACTGCCGCAAGTCCTATCCCGAGGATCCCGTAAAGAATGAATAGCGGCGTTCCCCGGATTCGTTTTTTTTCCTTTTCGGCCATTAACATTTTGATCCGCTCGTTTCCTGAACTAAAAGTTCAACGGCCCTGACCGATGCCGGAGAGCCGCAATTCAGCAAAGCAGCCGGCAAAGTCACGGCCTTCACATTCGGCATCGCTTTTCGAATGATCGGATGTGAAAGCACTTCCCCTCGAACAGTCGGCGCTTGGGTTTGGTCATTTGAAAAAATCAGGATCTCTGGTTTTAATTCCGAAAGTTTTTCCAAAGACAATGTTCCATACCCATGGATCCCCAAAGTCGCGGCAACATTTTCAAGACCCGCAGCTTCCATGATAGCATTTTCAAAAGTTTCCGCGCCAGGCACATAATTCCCGCTTTGAAAAAAGACGGCTCGTTTTTTTTGAAGGGCTTTGGAAACGCAACTGTCCAATTGCCCTTTCATCTTTTCGATCATCCGCTCCCCCTGGTCTGCATTCCCGGTTGCTCGAGCGAGTTTCCGGATATCCGCATAAATATCACTGAAACCTTTAGGAATTCCAAAAATTAAAACGGGTATGTCTGAATATTGAAAAAAATGGAGCGTTTCACGCGGGCTGAAAGTCCCGCCTAAAAGAAGATCGGGCTGACATGAAAGCACTCCTTCAACACTCCCTTGGATCTTTCGAATATTCTTAGCTTTATCCGCCACAGTCGAAATCTTAGGATTATCCGCATACGGACTAACCGCCGCAACGCGTTCAGGCTCGACAAGCTGCAGCAATAACTCATCCGTACAAAGATTGATCGAAACGATCTTTGACGGTCTTTCAGGATTTACTTCCTGGGCCCAACCTCTCACGGAGAGTGAAAAACCCAGAATGCAAAAAAAGAAAATTCTTAAAACTCCCAACGGATGCCTCCTACAAATTCCCGCGGTGGACCAGGGTTAACAAAGGTATAAGTCCCAAAGGGATAGATCGATGTCCCCCAAGACGTCGCATCCACGGCTCGGGAATAATACCGTTCATCAAAGATGTTATTGATCTTAAAATAGATCTCACTTCCACGCCAGAAATAAGACAGCATGAAATTCCATACCGTTGAAGGCTTAATCTTATGCCCCGCACCGCCCGTAGCATCCAAAGTCGCCTGAGCGGTCGATTCATAAGCCGTCGGATGCTGCGCGCCCGTAAAAATACCGCTCATACTGACCCGTAAACCATCGAACGGTTCTCCCAAACGTTTAAGCGGCCAGAGATGGGCGCCCCAAGTCATACGATTTGCCGGGATCTGTCCTAAGGCGCGTCCGTCAACAAGGGATCCGCCGCCATCTGTTTCTCGGACATAAGCTCGCGTCCAGGTATAAGTTCCATAGAGTTTCAATTCCTGGATCGGTTGAATTTCCGTCCCAAGTTCTATGCCTGTACGGCGGCTTTTCCCGATATTGGTATTTTGTCCGAAAGGATTGGCCGCTGTAATTGATGAGCTATCAAAGACGATCTCGTCTTTCATGTCGATGATAAAATAGCTAAACTTCAAAACCGCTTTATCTTTGTATCTCAACCGTGTACCGATCTCATAACTGTCTGATCGCTCAGGCTGGAGGTTGGGATTGATTGTCCCGAATCCCGCCAACTCGCTGAGCGTCGGAATGCGGAAGCCTTGAGAGTAATTCGCAAAAAGATCGGCGAATTTCAGAGGTTTGACCGTCAATCCCGTCGAGATCGTTGAATCCCGCCACCGCCTGCTGATATTGTCCGTCGGGGTCAAAACATCCCGAGTTCGAAGAGAAAAGAAATCGTGCCGCATCCCGACATGAAAAATGACCTTTTCAAAGAACTTCACGGTCTCACGCCAGAATAAAGCGATATCAGACGGCGTTGAGCTGCGGTCTGTTTGGGGGCCGAAATTCGGGGTAATTTCTCCGCCAAAAGCATCCACGCTCTCGGAATGTTCCGAAGCATTACGGAACTCCATGCCCAACAAAACTTGATTATGGATCCATCGCCAAGTTTCCTGGTAAGCCAACTGCCAAATACTGTCTGTGGTCCTCGATTTTTGCGTAACGCGGTCCGTATCCGGATCACTGCCGGTAACCCAATCTGTAAAAGTTCCGGAAGTCGTAATGAAATGAAGCAAGTTCCAACGCCAGCTTGTCATAAAAGAAGCCATCAGCCGGTCATCCCAGAATTTTTTTTCACCGCCGAATTGCAGGATCGTATTATTGAAATCACGCCGGTCATTCGGTTTGTTCGAATGCCTGAGGTCCTGCTGGTACTGATCGAAGGTCAATTCTCCAGGGTTCGAAATAAGATCTTCGGTGTGCTTCCATCCGAAATAGATCCGGCCTTCTTCCTCCGGAAGCTCATAGGAAGTCTTGATATCAAAGTTGGTGATCCGGTAGTCGCTATTTCCGCGGAACCCGTCTCCGATATCACGACCCCCTTTAAAATAATATTTCCACTTCCCCGAAAACGGTGTGACCTTATCCTGCAAAGTTCCGCTAAATCCCTGATAAAAATTCTTTCCTTTATGGCTGGAGATCTCAAAACCTCCGAAAAGGGATACGGGCTTAGGACTCGCTTGTCCCGTCGTAATATTTACTACCCCGGCAAAAGCACCGGGGCCATAGACCGGTGATGCTGAACCGCGTTCGATCTGAACCGATTGCACATCCTGCATATTCAGCAGTGGATAATTCACCGTGTCCCCATCCAATTCATTCACACGAACCCCGTCCACGAGGAATACCACGGCACTTCCCTCAGAAAACCCCCGAAGGCTAAAAGTCTGATCCCAACCGTTCCCCACCTCATCATAGAACACCGCGCCTTCAATATCCTGGACTGATTCCTGAAACGTATGCGGATGCACCAGCGAAAGGTCTTGTTTGGATTTATAAGTAATATTGGCAGGGACCTCATTGATCGGGGTCTTGAAATTCGGAAGTCGCGCAACATCTCCGTAAATGGTGTAAGACTTATCGATATCGTCAGAAGCCTTTCCCGACCGACTTGTTTGACGATAGCCCACTCCTTGATCCGTAACAATCTTTTTGTCGGGATCGTGTTTCCCAAAAGGAAATTTCCAACCGATCTGGAGCAGACATAAACAGAGGATGCTTATTTTCCAGAATGCTTCGTTCCGGAACTTTTTTGATCTAGACACAAAAAAACCCTTTCTGCCTCAGGCATGGCAAGAAAGGGTCCCTTCCTTCCCTCTGCTCGGAGGACGTTCAATGGTTGATGTTTCATAACAGGCAGGTCTTCTGACTAGATAAGTTCTTACCTACTCGCGAGCCTTCCCACCTTTTCAGGCAGTGGCATTTTCGCTTTCGTCCTTACCGACAGCGGCGGCACCGTGGAGTCCCCGTCGAAAATCCGAAGGGTCTCACTTCCCTTTTAATCTTTGAGCATCGCTCAAAGCACCCGTCACTTGATTTAAATTTCTTCAAAGAACAATGTTGGAAGTATATCAATTTTTTTTAAAAAAACAATCCCTTAATCCGGGTTGATACTTCCTAATCCTGAAACAGACTGGATCCCCTGAGCCACTTCAGGAATGATCCCTTTTTGAGCATAGATCGGCCTGATCCCTTTTCGAATAAGCGGAAGCTTGATCAAAAAAAGGATCGCCCCCAGCACACAACAAACCCCGCCGAACAAAAGAGTTTTCGGAGCCCCAAGGGTACTGGCCAAACTTCCGGCCAACAGGCTTCCAAAAGGCATCGTCCCCATGAACGCCATAGTATAAAAACTCATGACCCTGCCTCGTTTATCCTCATCCACAATAGTCTGCAAGATGGTGTTGCAGGAAGCCATGTTGACCATCATCCCGAAACCTGAAATAAAAATGATCGTCATAGAAAACCAGAGAACGCGGGACAGAGAAAAAGCAATGATTGTGATCCCAAAAAGTCCGGCGGTCAGCGCCACAATCCGCCCTAGACCGATAACGCTTTTTCGCGCTGCCAGGTAGATCGCTCCTACTAAAGCCCCAAAACCGGACATCGCCATTAAAAAACCAAGTGTATGCGGTCCTCCATGAAAAATATCCCGCGCAAAGATCGGCATCAGCACTTGATAAGGGACTCCCATGACACTGATCAAAGCGAGAAGAATAAGGATCCATTTGATCGGGACAAAGCTGAACGCATAAATGAAACCATCTTTCAATTCCAATAAGATATGCCTTTTCTGATGATCGATCCGGCTTAGACTTAGATTCATAGCATATAAAGAAAAAATGACCGGAATATAGCTGACCGCATTCAATAAAAAGCACATTCCTTCTCCCACTGAGGCGATCAAAATTCCAGCCAGAGACGGGCCGATCAATCTTGCGGCATTCAGCATAGAAGAATTGAGGGCAATCGCATTCCCAAGATCTTCCTGGGTTTCGATCATTTCAACCGTAAATGCCTGACGGATCGGGATATCAAAAGAAAAGATAACCCCAAGAAAACCACTTAAGACCATGATATGCCAAACCTGGATCTGCTGAGTTAAAACCAAAAAAGTCAAAATAGATGCCTGCACCATTGATAAAGCCTGTGTCACCACCAGCATCATTCTCCGGTCATGCCGGTCAGCCAGAACTCCTGCAAAAGGCGTGAGGATAAAACTAGGGATCTGCCCCATGAAACCGACCATGCCTAACAAGAACGGAGAATTGGTCATACGATAAACGAGCCAGCTTAATGCGATCTGCTGCATCCACGTTCCGATAAGCGACGCACTTTGTCCCCAGAAAAAAAGCCGGTAGTTCCGGTGCCTAAGCGCTCGAAAAACTAATTTCAGATTCATTGTTCTGTTCATAGAAGAGAGGAGATTATTTCTTTTGAGTGAGGACAGAGCGAACTTCAGCGAGGATCTTTTCAGAGATCGGAGCATGGAAAATGAGAGAAAGACGCCGCCAAAGAACATCTTCCTCATTTTGAGCCATTTCCGTTTGTACCGAATAGACCAATTGGGCTTTGATCACTAAAGGTTGTTCGGAAATTTTTTCTTTGAGGGCGGGATCTTTTTCGACGAGCTTCAGAACGTCTTGATAACGGCTGCCGTAAAAACTCATCAGGGACCGGATCGTTTCTTTATCCATTCCATAATGCTTCGCTACGGCTTCGGCAGATTCCCGGATCGGCCCGCTACCGTATATTTTAAAATCTTCTTTACCGAATGCTTTCCGAATTTTATTCATACAATCTTCGGCCACTTTCCGGTAAGTCGTATATTTCCCGCCCACGACAAAAATAAGCCCGGAAGGAGCTTCATAAAAAAGATGCTTTCGGGAAACCTTCCGTGGTGATCCCCCTTTACGGATAAGCGGCCGGAGGCCGGCAAAGGTCGTAAGGATCCTTTCGTTTTCAAGCTTGAGCCCCGGGAAAACACGCCTGGCTTCACGCATTAAATATTCAACATCCTGCTGCTCAACACGGACATCATCGGGATTACCGATATAATCCGTATCGGTGGTCCCGATCAAAGAATTTCCCATCCAGGGGATCACGAAAAAGATCCGCTGATCACTTCTCGAGCTGATCAAAAGCGCATGACTAGAGACCTGGCCTTTATAAACAATATGGATTCCCTTTGTCGTTCGGACTTTCTTTTTAGCTTGGTGGGCATCAAGACGTAAAAGTTCATTGGTCCAAGGTCCGACCGCACAAACGATCTTTTTGGCGCGCACATCAAAATGCTTCCCCATGAGAAGATCCCGAGCCCGCACGCCGACCACGCGATTATTTTCTTTGATGAAGGAGAGAACTTTTACGTAATTAGCAACATGAGCCCCATAAGCATCTGCCATAAGAACATTCTCGAGGCAAAGTCGTGCATCATCCATCTGAGCATCATAATAAATGACCCCGCCGGTTAACCCTTCCTTTTGGATCCCGGGTTCCATGGCTAAAACTTCCTGTGCGCTTAAACCTTTATGCTTTTGGATCTTGTCAGATCCCGCAATGAGATCGTAGAGAAAAACGCCGAACTTCATCATCCAAAGCGGCCGCCGATCCCCTTGATAGACGGGGATCACAAAAGGCAATGGCTTTACCAAGTGAGATGCGACTTGCAGTTGAAGAGCACGTTCTTTCAGAGATTCATAGACAAGATCAAATTCCAAATTCTCAAGATACCGGATCCCTCCATGGATGAGTTTTGTGGATCTACTTGAAGTCCCGCTCGCAAAATCCCCTTTTTCAAGTAAAGCAACCCGCATTTTTCGTTTTGCGGCCAGTTGCGAGATCGCGGCTCCGTTGATCCCACCACCGATCACAAGGAGGTCATAGCAAGATTCCTGAAAGCGGCGGATATCTCTGATCATAGAAGCATAGCCCTCTGAACGGCCTTAAGCCAGCCGT
The DNA here is from genome assembly GCA_964420575.1 of uncultured bacterium. Taxonomy (GTDB): domain Bacteria; phylum Omnitrophota; class Omnitrophia; order Omnitrophales; family Aquincolibacteriaceae; genus CAYQTU01. The sequence continues at coordinate 49,999 of CAYQTU010000004.1, read as the reverse complement.
CATACAACATTTGTCTTTTTTTAGGCTCAAGGCTGGGGTGAAAGATTTTTTCAACTTTTTGTCTTCTTTTCACCTGTTCTTTATTCTTCCAAATCCCGGCGGTCACTCCGGCCAGAAAGGCTACCCCTTGAGCGGTCAGTTCGACAATGCGCGGACGAAAAATACGGCATCCCAGCATGTTTGCCTGGAATTGCATCAGAAAATCATTCCGGCAGGCGCCTCCGTCCACTTTAAGTTCACGGATCGACCGGCCAAAAGCTTTCTCCATGGCATCAAAAACATCTTTAGTTTGATAAGCAATGGATTCAAGGCTTGCACGGATGAGATGTGGCATCGTTGTCCCGCGAGTGATCCCCGTGATCAATCCACGAGCTTCACTGGCCCAGTAAGGCGCCCCAAGACCGACAAAGGCCGGAACAATATAAACTCCGCCGGAATCTTTTACGTCTCGGATAATCTTTTCGGTTTCGGATGATTTTTTAATAACTTTAAGCCCATCCCGAAGCCACTGCACTACCGCTCCGGCAATAAAAACAGCTCCTTCCAAGGCATATACCGGTTCCCCTTTAAAATTGCAAGCTAGCGTTGTTAAAAGGCCATGCTTTGAAAAAACAAGTTTTTTTCCGGTGTTCAACATGATGAAACAACCTGTTCCGTAGGTGTTCTTACTTTCACCCGGATCGTAACACCCTTGTCCGTAAAGTGCAGCCTGCTGGTCCCCCATCACTGCGGTGATCGGGATCCCGGTCGGCAAGTCAGCCATGGCTTCGGTGGAACCGAACATCGATCCTGACCTTTTGACCTGAGGAAGTATTTTTTCCGGAACATCAAAGATCCGGAGTAATTCGGCATCCCATTTCTTGGTTTTGATGTTCAGAAGAAGGGTCCGCGAAGCATTCGTAAAATCAGTAGCGTGGACTTTTCCTCCGGTAAGCTTCCAGATCAACCAACTGTCGATCGTGCCAAAAGCAACATGCCCTTTTCGCGCCCGTTCTCTCAATCCCGGGATATGATCAAGCAACCATTTGATCTTGGTTCCTGAAAAATAAGGGTCCAACACAAGACCTGTTTTTTTCCGAATAAGCGCTTCATATTTTTTGTACCGTGGATCTTTACATACCGAAGCCGTACGCCGGCATTGCCAGACGATCGCGCGGGAAACAGGCTTTGAGGTTTTTCGGTCCCAGATCACGGTCGTTTCCCGTTGGTTAGTGATCCCGATCGCAAGGATCCGTCGGGGCGCGATCTTTGCATCCCGGATAGCTTGACGCATCACCGTAACGCAGGAACGCCAGATCTCCTCAGCATCATGCTCGACCCACCCGGGCTTCGGGAAATACTGTTTGAATTCTTGGTAAGCGCTTGCAACGGCTTTCCCCGATCCGTCAAAAAGAAATGCCCGCGTTCCGGTCGTCCCTTGGTCGATCGAAAGGATATATCGATTCATGCTAGGTTTTCCAAAATTTTAGACATAACAGAAAAATGGACGTTCTTGAGGCGAAAAATATTCTTGCCTTTTAGGATCCAGGTGAGGATCCTGAAAAACTCCTCCCCGCTCGGGATCCGGATCAAGCATCCTTGATGAGCAATACTGATCTCCCCTCTTTCTTCCGAAACAACAAGTGCCAACGCATCTGTTTTTTCTGTGATCCCAATCGCGGCACGGTGGCGTGTTCCAAAATTTGGGCTAGCATCCGATAGGGCCGCAAGCGGCAAGATCCCTTTAACCGTTTTGATACGCTCTTTATAAATCACAAGTGCTCCGTCATGGACGGCTGAGGTCGTAATAAAAAGCGAAAAGATGATCTCGGATTTGATATCCGCATCAAACGGGATCCCGCCTTTCAAAAACGGTTTAAGCGGGTCTTTCCTTTGAAGCACGATCAGGGCGCCTATTTTACGGATTGCCATTTTTTCGATCGCCGCCCAAATCTCCGCCAGATAAGGTTCCCGTTGAGGAGCTCTTCGAAACCATTCTGAAATTTTTTGTTTGATCGAAGAAAAACCCAGCATCAAAAGATCCAAGGACAGGAACGCTGCGCATAAAAAGACGAGCCCGATTCCTGACCAACGGATGATTTCCGGATTAAGATCCGCTCGTAACAGAACACAAGCCGTCCAAAAACAAAAAAGGCCTACGAGGTATCTCATAGAAGCCCGGATCCATAGAGCATGGGGCGTATAAAAGAAAAAAAGCACGGCAATAAAAACAGTGACAATAGCTATTTCCATAGCAAGTAATATCCTATTGGTCGATCAAGTGTATTTTAGATTAGTTTATAATACAGAAAAGGGAACTGCAATACACATCAAAGGGGAGAAAGAACTACAAAGCGCTTTTACGGATAATCAGTTTTAGAGGATAGCGTTTCTGGACTGTCTTAGAAAAAGGATTCCGTATCTGCTGGACCAAAACATCCACTGCATCCTTCCCCATCTGGCGAAGTGGCTGGCGGATCGTGGTCAAAGAAGGCGTAAACCGTTTCGCTTGCTCATTATCATCAAACCCGATAACGGCCATTTTTTTGCAAGCACTCTTTAACGCCCGAAGGGCTCCAAAAGCTAACTCATCATTCCCGCATAAAATAGCCTCCGGGAGATTTTTTTCTTTCAGCCATTTTTTTGCTACGAGATAACCTTCTGATTCAGCATTCGCTTTTGCAGACCGGATCCAAGACCGTCGAACCGGGATCTTTTTAGCACGCAAAGCCCGGATAAAAGCTTTTTCTTTTAACTCCGTATCGATAAAAGGCATCATCACTTTTTTCCCTTGTTGGACAAAAGGGATTTTCAACGGGCCATGCAACATTCCGATCTTACGAAAACCCTTTCCGATCAAAAAATTCAGCGCCCTTGCGATCCCGGAATCAACATCGGAATAAAGAAGATTCACCTCGAGCCCCGGAACCGGATCGTTGATCACAAGAACTCGGGGATGTATTGTGGTTTCAAGAAATTTTACTATATCCGGAGAGATCCATCTCCAGGTCAAGATCAAAAGACCGTCTAGACTGTGTTTATGAAGAATGCTATCCAGTGACTCATAGGAGCTTTTGGCAGGAGTGAATATTTTTATCTCATGACCAAGGGCTCCCGCACGACGAAAAACCCCCGTAAGAAGTTCGGCATGATATCGCGACTGAAAAATATCCTTTGTAAGGGTCGTCAAAATACCGAGGGTGTATCGAGCCTGAAAATCTCGTCGGTTTTGAACCCATTGTTTGCGGAACTGGACGATCTCTTTCATGAAATGCTTCTACTCTCCTGCGGCCGGGACTTCTACCGAAAGAGCTTTCCAGGTTTCGTTCTCGGGATCCATTTCCACTTCCGCGGAGACCTCATCCCCCACCTTAATATCTTTGAGGGATGAAACGCCCAGAAAAACCGTTGAAGGATTCACGGTCATCACGATCAGTTCGTCGGTATCCGTGATCGGATCGGATTGACTGATCGTAAGTTCATTTTTTGCAAGATCCGTTTTAGTCACATCACCGTCAAACCACTCAGCAAAAGCCGGCACGGAAAAGATCAGGAAAAATACCGCGAGAAAAAACGCTAAACGTGATTTCATGATTTTACACCTCAAGTTGCCATTCGTTAAAAGCAATGACACTAGGATACTCGAAAAGAAATTACCCGACAATTAATAAATGGCACTCTTTGCTCAGATTGTGGGCTAATGTGCGGAGCACATCACCGCGAAGAAGATTGATCAAAGCGCTGCGTTTAGTGGAGCCAATCACAACCGTGTTCACTTCGAGCTCTTTGGCTGCCCGAGCGATCATCCGCCCGGGGTTCTCCCCTACCTGCCAAACCGGTACTGCCGTAAGTCCTAATTTTTCCACTTCGCTCTGCGCTTTAGCTAAAACTTCCACGGATTCCTTTGAAGGTTCTAATTCCGTCGGCATTTCAGGCGCCGGAGGGGTTTCTTCTACGTAACTCAAATAAACCGAATTTTCTCCTTTGGCCTTCACATGCAAAGCCGCCTCTTCGAGCAAAGGACGGTTGAAACTTTTTAAAGCGACTAATGCCGTACTTTTATATAAAGAAGCGAGCTCTTTCGCCTCAGAAACAGTCAGCACATTGACTGTTGGAGCCAATTCGGGGATACGTTCCGGAATGGCTATTTTGGCAATCGCCCGAAGCAAGAGACCGCCTCCGAGAATCGTTAAAGCAAAGAAAAGTGCATTTTGTTTTTCAATGGCAATCGTAACTTCAATGAACAGAGCGATCACTGCGCCAAAGGTCAAAAGCGTTCTTTCCCATCCTTTTAAACGGACCTTGAAATTGGTCGCACAAGTCGAAAGATTCAACGTAATGGCCCCAACCACCCCGATCGCATAGAGCGCCGCCAAATGGACTAAATCGCGTTCGATGATCAGAACAATGATCGGGATCGCCGTTGCAATGACCAAAGCAAGCCAAGGCATTCCATAACGATTCAACTTGGCAAAAATCGGAGGAAGTTCACGGTCTTTCGCAAGCGTAAACTGAATGCTGACAAGACCCGTAATGGCTGTATTCCCGGCTGAAAGCAGGAGGAACCCAAAAACAATCGAAATAAAACCCCCAAACCAGTTGCCGATATAATGATTCCCAAGAGCGCGCAACATGTCCTCTGTATGCCCTTGAAGTCCCGGGATCGCATTCATTGCGACCCCTAATAAAAAAGTAAGCACTGAAACTTCCAAAAGAACCGGAAGAATGGCGCGACGAGAAGTTTTTGCGACCGGTTCTACCATCACGCCCGTCATATTCGCAATAGCCTCCACCCCCGAAAGCGCCAGAACGATTCCAACAAAAACGGACCAATTCTTAAACAAATGCCCTGAAGGCATGGTTAACTCAAGACGAGGGAGATGAGGTAAGGTAAAAACAAAAAGGATCAATGCCGTAGCTGAAGCAACCAGAGCAATAACGGCCGCGATATTCCCCCCTTTTGTGGGACCGAGCCAATTAATCACTCCGATGATCAAGATCGCAATAATGGCACACAGTTCAGGATTAGGAGCATTAAAGTAATGAAAAGCATCCAAAACGCTCAGAGATGCCGTCACAGTATAATCTGCGATTAAAAGAAAAGCCCCGATGACGGCTAGTGTCTGTGACCGATGTTTAACGGAAGAATAAACCCCTCCACCATCAGGATAAATGCGGCAAATGATCATATAACAGATCCCGATCAGGATCATGAAGGCGGACATCAGCCCGAGGAAAAACCATGAGGCGTGTCCGGCAAGAGCGAAAGCGATCCCGAGGACATAGGCTTTAGAGGTCCCCCAGTCGCCATAAAGCATCGCACCGGCTTGGTACCATTTAAGTTCGCGAGGCCTTTCGACCCGCTTAATCATAACTGACATAATTTGTCCTTATACAACAAAGGGAACAAGTCGTCAATGAATGCCTGTTCTTTGCTTAGAAAATTTTAATCTCTATAAAAAAATTTGGGTGGAATTTTCCTGCCGTTGCGGTATTATAAGTCCCCATTCACATGTAATTCCTTCAATAACTTTATTCAACTTAAAAATTGATGATTATTAGCTTAAGTTTGACGCTTCCTCTTCATTCCCCCGAAGGCCTGCAAAACTTGGGTTATTAATTCAACCGGAGGCATATGAAAAAATTTTTTACTCGACTTTCTATCTTTGGATTGTTTTTTTGGGGACAAGCTACTGCATGGGCCAGCGAAGCGGATTTGAAGATCCCGGATCTCCATGAAGGGCATTTCAGCCTGTTCGGAGGGCTCACGGGCTTCCAGATCCTCCTCTATGGTGCAATGGTCATTCTCGGAACGGTAGGCCTTTCTCTTTATCAGTTCATGAAAGTTAAAGCCCTCCCGGCACACAGATCAATGCTTGAGGTCTCGGAGACGATCTTCCAGACCTGCAAGACCTATTTAAAACAACAGGTCAAGTTCCTGGCCATCCTCTTCGCGCTTATCGCTTGTGCCATGAGCTACTACTTCCTCGCACTTCAACAGCAAACATTCTCAACTCTCGGATTGATCCTTCTTTTCTCGGTCGTCGGTATGGCCGGTTCGACTCTCGTCGCTTTTTACGGGATTCGCGTAAACACCTACGCCAACTCCAGAACCGCCTTCGCTTCCCTGCGCGGTATTCCTTGGGATGTCGTCAATATCCCCCTACGCGCCGGCATGTCAGTCGGTCTTTTCCTGATTTCGGTCGAACTCGTCATGATGGTGATCATTCTCCTTTTTGTGCCGCGCGAGATTGTCGGGTATTGTTTCCTTGGCTTCGCGATCGGTGAATCGCTGGGCGCAAGCGCATTACGTATTGCAGGAGGCATTTTCACAAAAATCGCCGACATCGGGTCTGATCTTATGAAGATCGTTTTCCATGTGAAAGAAGATGACCCGAGGAATCCAGGCGTCATCGCCGACTGCACGGGCGATAATGCAGGCGACTCGGTCGGCCCCACGGCCGACGGTTTCGAGACCTACGGCGTCACAGGCGTCGCACTCATTTCTTTCATTACGCTTGCCGTAAAAGACCCGACCCTGCAGGCCAAGCTTATCGTCTGGATCTTCGCCATGCGTTTCCTGATGGATTTCATGTCCGGTATTTCTTATTTCGTTAACAAGGTTATTTCCGAACGCAAATACAAGAACCTTAAAAATTTTAATTTTGAAGAACCTCTCACAAGACTGATTCAGATCGCAACAACTCTTTGCATCACCACTTCTTATGGGATGTCTTATCTCTTGGTCGGAGATCTCCCGGACTCAACCCTTTGGTGGAAACTTGCTTCGATCATCGCTTGCGGAACCCTAGCGGCCTTCCTTATCCCGGAATTCACGAAGATCTTCACCTCATCCCACTCGAAACACGTCAAAGAGATCGTAACAGCATCGCGGGAAGGCGGGGCATCGCTTACGATCCTTTCGGGCATGGTCTCGGGTTATTTTTCGGCTTTCTATAAAGGGATCCTGATCGCAGGTCTGATGTTCATCGCCTACCTGCTCTCGGGCATGGGGCTCCAGAACGTAATGCCGCACGCTTCAGTCTTTGCCTTCGGTCTCGTCGCCTACGGCTTCCTTTGCATGGGCCCAGTCAACATCGCCGTCGATTCCTACGGCCCGGTTACGGACAACGCGCAGTCCATCTTTGAATTGGCTCAAACCGAATCGATTCCCGGGATTGAACAGGAGATCGAAAAAGATTTCGGTTTCAAACCCGATTTCAAAGGAGGCAAACGCTACCTTGAAGCTAATGACTCAGCAGGCAATACTTTCAAAGCAACCGCCAAACCCGTTCTTATCGGCACCGCTGTCGCCGGCGCTACCACGATGATCTTCTCGATCATTCTTCTCTTACAGGAACACCTTCGCGCAACAGCTGTGGCTGCATCGTCAACCGGGATCGTTCCCGAAAATATCGGTGAGATCCTGCTTAATGAAAGGCTTTCTCTCACATCAGCATCTGACATCCTCGGTTTCCTCTGCGGGGGTGCGGTCATTTACTGGTTCTGTGGTGCTTCGATCCAAGCCGTAGCCACAGGGGCGTATTCCGCGGTCGAATTCATTAAAAAGAACCTGAATCTCGAAAAGAAAGAAGCTTCCCGTGAGGATTCCAAAACAGTCGTAAAGATTTGTACACAATACGCGCAAAAAGGTATGTGGAATATTTTCGTCGGTCTTTTGACGCTCACGCTTGCATTTGCGCTTTTCAATCCTTATTTCTTTATCGCCTATCTCCTCGCCATTGCGGTCATCGGCCTTTTCCAAGCCATGTTCATGGCGAATACGGGCGGTGCATGGGATAATGCTAAGAAAGTCGTGGAAGTCGATCTCGGCGAGAAAAATACGCCGGTCCATGCGGCTACGGTCATCGGAGATACAGTCGGCGATCCATTTAAAGATACAACGTCGGTCTCGCTCAATCCGATCATCAAGTTCTCAACGCTTTTCGGCATGCTGGCGGTTGAGATCGCGATCAAGATGCCTTCTGCCATGACGCAAATAATCGGCAGTGTATTTTTCGCTATTGGCATCTTTTTTGTTTGGAGGTCTTTCTACCGGATGCGCATTCCCACAAAAGAAAACGCCTGATCTCTCTTCCCAAGATCGACAAAGAGAACTTTCATAAAAAAAGCAGGGCCTTGATTGGCCCTGCTTTTTTTATTATCCACAAATCCTCATCGCAGCGAAAAACAGAAGCTTTTATAGCGGGAGATCAGGAATGTGAACTTGCACTACCTGATCTTTGAGGCCAGACGATCGATGCGATCACTGAAAGAATCAAGATCAATAATATCGCGCCAAGGGCTATGGCCGTCGGGACATGATAGAAATGAGCAATTAGCATTTTGATCCCGATAAGCACCAGGATGATCGAAAGGCCATAATGCAAATGGTGGAACATCTTCATCAGTTCGGCGATCGCAAAATAAAGAGCACGAAGCCCTAGGATCGCGAACACATTTGAGGTATAAACAACAAAAAGGTCCTGAGAAATAGCCAGAATTGCCGGGATTGAGTCGATCGCAAAAACAACGTCTGTTGATTCTATGACCAACAGGATCACCATCAGCGGCGTTGCGTAAATCACATTCTTAAGATTTACAAAAAATTTCCCGCCATGGTAATCGGCAGTCACAGGGAACAACTTCCGGAACCATTTCACAAAGATATTTTTTTCAGGTTCTACTTTTTTATCTTTTTCAAACGCAAGCTTTGCGCCTGTCCAGACCAGGATGGCCCCGAAAACATAGATCATCCAGGCGAAGTAATGGAGCAGGCTGATCCCGAATCCGATAAAAATAGCGCGAAAAACAAGGGCTCCGAAGATCCCCCAGAAAAGGACTTTATGGTGATATTGAGAAGGAAGCTGGAAATAATTAAACACGAGAAGAAAAACAAAAAGGTTGTCAAAACTTAACGTCCGCTCAAGGATATACCCGGCCAAAAATTGCATGGCGAGCTCTTTGCCTTTGAGAAAATAAACCCCAGCGTTAAAAAGGAGCGCGATCACAGTCCAGACGATGCTCCAGAAAATGGCCTCTTTCATTTTTACTTCATGCTCTCGACGATGAAAAACGCCAAGATCTAAAACAAGCATAAAGACCACAACCAAACTAAAAATGATCCATCCCAGAAAAGCGGCCATATTCCTCCAGACTCCGATAATGTTTTTATTTATACATTGTAACAAAGGCCAGCCTTTTGGGACTGGCCTTTGTTCAGCAGAAAAATCGAGCTCTTATTTGATAAGTATATAAAAAATAAAACCAATCTGCAACGCCTACGGAATTAGCTGCTGGTTCGGACCGCAGATTAGCCCGCCTCATCTCTTGTGAAATAAGGTTCACCTTTTGAACATCTCCCGTTTTTCAAAATCTGAAAATTAGGCGACACTGTTACCGAATAACACAGTGTTAAATCGTATTTTCTGCATCTGCTTCTGCGACAGGAGCTACTTCTTCTGTCTCAG